>NZ_JALPSC010000001.1:1800000-2100000 GCF_023217965.1 Prevotella sp. E13-27
CCAAAGTTATAATAGAATGTAAGTCGCTCTGGCTTTACACTCACCAGTTTCGTTGAGGCGCTAAGCTTCGGTGTTATCAACTTTGAGATCTCTGTTGCTGTTATTTCACCCTTGCCTCCCTGTTTTGCATGTTGGGAGAAGTCTATGCTTATATTCTTAAGCACGTCACCATACAGATACGTCAGCAGGGTAATTCCCTTGTCACTAACTGTAATACGAATGGTATCGGTCTCCGGTGATGTGAGCATTGCGGTCTTTGGAACGTTGGCATAGTGTATTGGCACTCTTACCTCCTGCTCATATGTCTCGTTGAGGGTCATTAGCAGCCAGAAAATGCCAGCCACGGCAAAGAAAAACAAAAAAGTCAGCAACTCCCTGTTCACTTTGCTGAACAGGAAATTACCGACGGTCTTGATGATGCTCTGTAAACTCAAAGCCTGATAGTTTGATATTCGTTATTTCTGAAGTGGGGTGCTGTTCATGTCTTTAAAGACAGAATTCTTGTCAACAGTAACCACTACGTCGTGAGCTATCTTTACGTCAACGGTGTTCTTTGCGAGATCAATGCTCTTCACTGTGCCATAGATGCCGCCGCCAGTTACAACGGGCGTACCTGTGGTCAGTTCGTTCTGGAACTTCTGTATCTCTTTCTGACGCTTCTGCTGTGGGCGAATCATGAAGAAATACATTATTGCGAAGATAGCTACGAACATGAGAATCATGCTCCATCCTCCACCTTGTGCACCCTGTGCTTGAAGAAAAATACTTGTCATTGTTGGTCCTTTTATTTTAGTTTTATAATCTTTTTGTTTCTTGCGTATTTTACAATTGTTTCATCAGCTTGCCTGTGTTTATGAGATGATGGGCAATTGCGTCAAGCATACCGTTTATATAGCCTGCACTGCGTGGGGTGGAGTAGAACTTTGCCAGTTCCACATATTCGTTTATGGTCACGCTCAGTGGTATGCTTGGGAAGTTCATCATCTCCGCAATGGCAATCTGCATGATGATAACATCCATATATGCCAGTCGGCTGAAGTCCCAGTTCTGCGATGCTTCGCTCATCATGTGCTGATAGTCGTTGGCATTAAGTATGGTTGCACGGAACAACTTGCGTGCATAGTCCTTCTCTTCCTCGCTGTCATATTCTGGGAGAAGTTCCTGGTTCGCACCATTCTTCTCCTCAAAACGCTTGATGGTCTTCAGAACGAAGGTGTCAACCACGTCCTTGTCGTCGTTCCAGTAGAGACTCTGCTCTTCAAGCAGTGAGTCCAAGTCTTCATTTTCCTGGATGAGCGCACGATAAAGTTTCCGCCAAAGCTCACGGTCGGCAGCGTAATTGTCCTCGCTGTCATCCATATATTCTTTGTATATCTGACTTTGCTCTATCTGCTCGAACAGTCTGCCGATAAACTCTGGAGAGTCGTTCCATGTGCGTTTCTGAGTCTCCATGAATTCTGCCAGCTGGGTGTTCTCTTCCAGCTGAAGAGCAAAACGGTTGTATGCAAACTTCTGTGATGGCGCTTTGCTGCCCTCGCGAGCAGCTTTAGCCTGTGCTATCTCTAATCTGCGGCGTGACTCTTTTGTAATCGCTACAATAAGTGCGAGCAGATGGTTGTACAGGTCGTATGCTTTCGACATGCTGAAAAACAACTCCTTCTCTGCCGTGTCAATATTCTTGTTGCCGTTCTGATAGTACGCGTAGGTTAACTGAACAATTTTAATTCGTATGATTTCTCGATTAATCATCTCTTATATATTTATGTTGTCGGTTGCAAAATTAGCTATTTTTCCGCTATTTAGCAAGAAAAAGAATCTTTTTTAAGCATTTTCATGCGAAAACGTGTTGTATTTCAATTATAATTACTAACTTTGCACCCGCTTTTCGCGAAAGCACTACGAAAAATCGTGTCGTGTGATGGTGAATTAAGCAGATTTTTATTTACAAACTTAATTTAGAGTAACACAAAGTTATGAGAGAAATTACAATCAATGGTCAGAAGCGTGAGGCTATCGGCAAGAAGGCTTCTAAGCAGCAGCGCAAAGAGGGACTTGTTCCCTGCAATCTGTATGGTGAGGTAAAGGGTGCAAACGGTCAGCCTGAGGCACTCGCTTTCACAGCTCCAATGTCTGAGCTGCGTAAGGCAGTTTACAGCCCACATGTTTTCATTGTTAACCTTGTTATCGATGGTAAGGAGCGTAAGGCTATCATCAAGGAGCTCCAGTTCCACCCAACAACAGACGCTCTTCTGCACGCTGACTTCTATGAGGTAAATGATACAAAGGCAATCACTGTAGGTATTCCTGTTAAGCTCAACGGCTTGGCACAGGGCGTACGCGAGGGTGGTAAGCTGAACCTCTCTATCCGCAAGATTGATGTTACTGCTCCATACAAGCAGATTCCTGAGATTCTTAATATCGACGTTACAAACCTCGGTCTGGGCAAGGCTATCAAGGTTGGTCAGCTGAGCTTCGAAGGCTTGCAGCTTGCTACACCTGCTCAGGTTGTTGTATGCTCGGTTAAGGAGACACGTGCTTCTAAGGCCGCTGCTGCAGTTGCAGAGTAATAGGGTTCTGTAGGACATGGACAAGTACTTGATTGTCGGCTTGGGCAATGTCGGTGATGAATATGACATGACCCGCCACAATACAGGATTTATGGTATTGGATGCTTTTGCGAAGGCATCCAATATCGTTTTTCAAGATAAGCGTTACGGTTTCATTGCCGAGACTTCACTGAAGGGGCGTAAGGTGTTTCTTCTGAAGCCTTCCACATACATGAACCTTAGTGGTAATGCTGTTCGTTACTGGCTTAATCAGGAGAACATTGACCAAGAGCGTCTTCTCGTTATTTCTGATGACGTGGCTTTGCCACTTGGCGCTTTCCGTCTTAAGGCAAGTGGTTCAAATGGCGGGCATAACGGCTTGGGACATATCCAGCAGCTTATTGGCCAGAACTATGCCCGACTGCGAATGGGTATCGGCAATGACTTTGCACGTGGTCAGCAGGTTGACTGGGTGCTTGGACGCTATGATGAAGACGACTTGAAAACGCTGCAACCCAGTATTGATACTGCTGTGGAAATAATAAAAAGCTTCGTACTGGCAGGCATTGACATTACGATGAATCAGTTTAACAAACTTGGAAAGAAATGAGTGAGGCTCGTATTGACAAGTGGCTATGGGCTGCACGTATTTTTAAGACTCGTTCTATTGCTGCCGATGCGTGTAAGAATGGTAGGGTAATGGTGGGAGGCACCACGGTTAAACCATCACGTATGGTTAAGGAGGGTGAGACTGTCAGTGTAAGAAAGCCGCCTGTCACCTATTCGTTCAAGATACTCAAAACCATTGAGCAGCGTGTTGGTGCAAAACTGTTGCCGGAGATATACGAGAATGTTACCACAGCAGATCAGTATGAACTGCTCGAGATGAACCGCATCAGTGGATTTGTTAACCGCGCCCGCGGCACAGGACGTCCCACGAAAAAAGACCGGAGGGCAATGGACGCCTTCGTGCAGCCGTCGCTTGAAGGCTTTGGTGATTTCGACGATTTTGACTTCGGCGAAGACTGGGATGATGAAGCCTGATAATGATTATCTCATTTTTAAATTTCTTCAGGGGTACTTGCTAAACCCCCTTAAACAAAACAAGAATAATGGACACAAACAGAAGACAAGAAGGACTGCAGCTCCTTGGTAAGGAGACCGACTATGCTGCAACTTATGCTCCTGAGGTTTTGGAAACCTTTCAGAACCGTCATCCGGAGAATGATTACTGGGTTCAGTTCAACTGCCCTGAGTTTACAAGCCTTTGCCCTATTACAGGCCAGCCAGATTTCGCAGAGATAAAAATTTTGTATATGCCAGGTGAGCGAATGGTTGAGTCGAAGAGCTTAAAACTGTATCTCTTTTCATTCCGCAATCATGGTGATTTCCATGAAGACTGCGTTAATATCATTATGAAAGACCTCGTCAAGCTGATGCAGCCTAAGTATATTGAGGTGGTCGGACTTTTCATGCCTCGCGGCGGCATCAGTATATATCCCTATGCCAACTATGGGCGTCCGGGAACAAAATATGAGAAGATGGCTGAGCAGCGTATGCTACAGCATCATGCATTATAAAAAAACAGGACATGGATGCTTAGATTTCATGTCCTGTTTTTTTATAGAATAAAATATTTCGTGTTCTATTCTTCAGTCTTTTTCGTGTAGTAGCTGTGGATACTGCTTTCCTTCGTACCGTTGGATTCATCTGTAGTGAAGAATTTCAGGACGAGTGAGTCTTTCTCCAGCAGGACAAGCTCGCAGGTATCAGTGTTGGCAACGCGCATGTTGCCCAATGTGTCCATTGCCACTTCTGTCAGTAGCAACTTTCCATTATATATGTGCCATTGGCCATAGTGCTTTACCTTCGGATAGTCCACGGCTTCGTGGTCTTTAAATGATTCCCTGTTTATGGGGCGTAACCTTACGACATTGTCTTCTTTTATCTGCATGGAGTATTCGCGTGGGGTGTTGAGCATCTCCTTAATCGAATCTGGCAGGTTCTCTATCTTCTGCTTCTCTGTCCTGCCCTCCATGTCGGCTCTCATGTGCAGTGATGGCATGATATTATAGCACCATGTGTTACGCAGGACTTTCATGTTGATGACATAGTCTGCCACCGTAGAGTCCTTACTGTTGCGCACAACGGCAATGTTGTCTCCAATCTCCGGACGGCCGAAGACGTGTCTGTTGCGTGTCGCATTGAGGATGTTGAACGTGTCTGGGTCGGCCGCCACGTCGTTTAGTGGCAGGAATACGAGTATGGTATCCGTGCATCCGTCGCATGCCAACCCGTAAACGGTAGAGTCTCCTTCCAGGATTAGTGATAGTGAGTCACTGGTTGTTTCAGTCTCGTTCGTGGCTTCACTGTTTCCGCTGCATGATATGGTCAGCAGTGCTACCATAAATGATAAAAATGAAGTATGTCTCATTGAATTCTCGTTTATTTATGCCGCAAAATTACAAAAAAAATGTTTTACAACCACATTGCATAAGATTAATTAAGTTATATTTCGAAAAAGTCTTGCATAACCAATTATTTTGTGTATCTTTGCAGCATATTTCTTGTATTCTTATTTAATTGCAAACTATAAACTATGGCAAAGAAGAAGATTAAGTTTAGTCTTGTCTACCGCGATATGTGGCAGTCGAGTGGTAAGTTTCAGCCACGTAAAGACCAGTTGGAGCGCATAGCACCTGTGATTATTGATATGGGCTGCTTCGCCCGTGTTGAGACCAATGGTGGCGCTTTTGAGCAGGTAAACCTCATGGCAGGCGAGAATCCTAACGATGCAGTTCGTGCTTTCTGTAAACCGTTTAACGAGGTGGGCATCCAGACCCACATGCTCGATCGTGGCTTGAATGCATTGCGCATGTATCCTGTACCTGATGATGTTCGTGAGCTGATGTATAAGGTTAAGCATGCTCAAGGTGTGGACATTCCACGTATCTTCTGCGGTTTGAATGACACACGTAACATTATTCCTTCAATCAAATGGGCCAAGGCTGCCGGCATGATTCCACAGGCAACACTGTGTATTACCACATCTCCAGTACACACTGTAGACTACTATTCTAACATTGCTGATGAGGTTATTGCTGCTGGTGCCGAAGAAATCTGTCTTAAGGATATGGCAGGTATAGGTCAGCCAGCTATGCTCGGTGCTCTTACCAAGGCCATAAAGACAAAACATCCTGATATCCTTATCCAGTATCATGGTCATTCAGGTCCAGGTCTGAGCATGGCATCTATCCTTGAGGTGTGTAACAATGGTGCCGACATCATTGATACAGCCATTGAACCACTTTCTTGGGGTAAGGTTCATCCAGACATCATCTCTGTACAGTCAATGCTGAAGAACGAGGGCTTTGAGGTGGAGGATATCAACATGAATGCCTATATGCAGGCTCGTACCCTCACCCAGGAATTCATTGATGACTGGCTAGGCTACTTCATCAATCCTGCTAACAAGCACATGTCTTCACTGCTACTCGGCTGTGGTCTCCCTGGTGGTATGATGGGTTCAATGATGGCAGACCTTGGCGGCATTCAGACCATGATTAACAAGCTGCGTGAAAAGAAAGGCGAGCCAGTGCTCACCATGGACGACATGCTCGTTAAACTGTTCAATGAGGTAGAGTATGTATGGCCACGTGTGGGTTATCCCCCACTGGTGACACCATTCTCGCAATATACGAAGAACATCGCTCTTATGAACCTCCTCACCATGGAACAGGGTAAGGGACGCTATGCTATGATGGACGATGCCATCTGGGGTATGATTCTTGGCAAGAGCGGAAAGATTCCAGGCACTATTGCTCCAGAGCTTGTTGAGCTTGCTCAGCAGCAGAAGCGTGAGTTCACTGATGTTGATCCTCACACCCTCATTCCTAACGCTCTCGACGGTTTCAAGAAAGAGATGGACGAGAACGGATGGGACTATGGTAAGGACAATGAGGAGCTCTTTGAGCTCGCTATGCACCCAGAGCAGTACCGTCCGTTCAAAAGCGGTCAGGCTAAGAAGCAGTTCCTTGCTGACCTTCAGAAGGCCAAGGATGCTAAGCTCGGTGGTGGTAAGGTGTCTGCCGAAGAGATCGCGGCTCTGAAGCATGCTAAGGCTGATGCACTTGTATGTCCGTCTGCCGGTCAGATTTTCTATGAGTTCAATGGTGATGGCGAGTGCGCTCCGTGTGTAGAGCCGTTCATCGGACAGACTTATAAGGAAGGTCAGACATTCTGCTACCTCGTAGAGAAGTGGGGCGAGATTGTTCCCATCCCAGCAGCTCTCGGCGGTAAGCTCGTTGACGTGCAGGCTAAGCAGGGCGCAAAGGTGCGCAAAGGTGACACTCTCGCATGGATAGAGCGTGAAAAGTAATCCCAATGGATTTTCAGAAAATCATAGATAAGTATTATACAGGCGACGATTCACTTCGTCGCCTGTTAATGCTTCATTCCCGACAGGTGACAGACCGTTGTCTGTCAGTGTGTGACCGCCATCCTGAGCTGAAACTTGACCGTCAGTTTTTGGAGGAGGCAGCCATGCTACACGACATAGGCATTCGTTGGTGTCATGCGCCTAGCATCTTCTGTGAGGGAAGCGAACCGTATATCTGTCATGGTGTTATTGGTGGAAAACTGCTTCGCGACGAAGGCTTTGTGCGTCATGCACAGGTGTGTGAGCGTCACACAGGTACGGGGCTTACAAGAGAACAGATAGAACGTCAGCAATTGCCGCTGCCTGTTGATGGCTGTTATGAGCCGCAGGAACTCGAGGAAAAACTAATCTGCTATGCCGATAAGTTCTATTCCAAGTCGCGTCCAGACCGAGTGTTCACAGTCCTTGAGGCAGCGCAGAGCTTAGAGAAATTCGGTTCCGAAGGAGTAAAGAAATTCCTTGCATGGGCTGAAATGTTTGAATGACATTTCAGCCTTTTCTGTTAATTAATGTAGAGCAAAAGAAAAATATCCATTTCTGTTTATCCGTTCTTCATTAAAAAATCGTAATTTTGCAGTCGTGAAACGAAAATCGGTCATATTTTTGATGCTCTCTGCGTTCATCCTGTTGATGGCTCAGGGTTATCAGAATTCGCTATATATGAGTTCCAATGTTGGGATGCAGAAAGAATGGCATGGGGATAGTATCGATAATGACACTATTCTCGAGTCAAGTGATTCTGCTTCTCTTCGTACATATATGACGGATTCTGTTGCTGCCGATTCTCTTATATCTGATTCTCTTATTTCCGACACCCTCTTTGGTGATTCCCTTTCTACGGACTCATCTCGTATTTCGATGATACCTACGGACTCACTTGAGCGTGCCATCTGGGAACATAACAAAGCTGTTGATGACTCACTACGTGCCGACAGCCTTAACCGTCAGCGCAAGAACGGAATAGATTCTCCTGTGACATTCTCTGCCAATGACTCGCTTATCTATGAGGCAGGCTCTGGCATGGCTTTCCTCTATGGTTCTTCGAACGTGAAATATCAGAACATGGACCTCCAGAGTGACCGCATATATATGCAGCTTGACTCGTCGCTTGTCCATGCTACTGGCTCGCGCGATACGGCTACTAACGAGATGATAGGCATGCCGGTGTTCAAGATGGGTAGCGATACCTACGAGAGCGATACCATGGCGTTCAACTTCAAGACGAAGCGCGGACTTATCCAGCAAGTATATACCGAACAGCAAGATGGCTTCCTCACGAGTGAGTTGTCTAAGCGTGGTGCTAACGGTGAACTGTTCCTACGTCATGGACGCTATACCACTTGCGATGAACCTCATCCCGATTTCTATCTGGCGCTCTCGAGAGCGAAGGTGCGTCCTGGCAAGGACGTAATCTTCGGTCCTGCATATATGGTTGTTTGCGACGTGCCAGTGCCATTGGCGGTGCCTTATGGCTTCTTCCCTTTCACAAAGAGCTATAGCAGTGGCTTTATCATGCCAACCTATGGTGACGAGACTGAGCGTGGCTTCTATCTGCGCGATGGCGGCTATTATTTTGCTATCAGTGACCTTATGGATTTGAAGCTTCTTGGTGAGATCTATACAAAGGGCTCGTGGGGCGTGTCTGCTGCTACAAACTACAGGAAACGCTATAAGTATAGCGGATCGTTCTTTGGCAGTTTCCAGAACACCATCAACGGCGAGAAGAACATGCCTGACTATTCTAAGCAGACTAGCTTTAAGATTCAGTGGAGCCATCGTCAGGATGCTAAAGCCAATCCGTACTCGAACCTCTCGGCAAGCGTGAACTTCGCTACGACAAGCTATGAGCGTAATAACTTGAACTCGATGTATAACCCACAGGCGTTGACGCAGAGCACGCGAACTTCTTCCGTGTCCTACAGCACTGGCTTTTCGAGCATCGGACTGAACCTCTCTACAACGATGAACCTTTCGCAGAATATGCGTGACTCAACTATTTCTGTGACATTTCCTGATTTGAATATCAGTATCTCGCGTTTCTATCCGTTCAAACGCAAGAAACTTGTCGGAAAACAGAAGTGGTATGAGAAACTGTCGATGAGTTATACAGGACATTTCAGCAACTCCATATCAACAAAGGAAGATAAGCTTATGCACAGCAGTCTGGCGCGTGACTGGCAGAACGGCATGCAGCACAGCATTCCTATCAGTGGAAACTTCTCGCTGTTCAACTATATCAATATCAACCCATCGTTTAACTTCACCGACCGTACTTATTCACGCAAGGTGATGCGCAGTTGGGATACCTCTTCCCAGAAGGAGTTATGCGATACTGTTAGTGGCTTTTACAATGTTTATAACTGGAACTTGTCGCTCTCTGCATCGACAAAGCTCTACGGCTTTTATATTCCGTCGCGTAAACTCTTCGGTGATAAGATTCAGGCTATACGCCACGTGCTTACACCACAGATTAGCTTCAGCTATGCTCCAGACTTCAGCGCTTCACGTTATGGTTACTATGAGAGTTATCAGAAGACCGATTCGAAAGGTAATGTGAGCCTTGTTGAGTATTCACCTTACCAAGGACAGCTCTATGGAGTGCCAGGCAAAGGTAAGACGGGAAGCATCTCGTTTGATTTGTCAAACAATGTAGAGATGAAGATTAAGAGCGACAATGATTCTACAGGCTTCAAGAAAATAAGCATCCTTGATGAGCTTGGAGCTTCTATGTCCTATAATATGGCTGCTAAGGTCCGTCCGTGGAGTGATCTAAGCCTCCGTCTGCGACTGAAGCTGACTAAGAGCTACACATTCAACCTTAATGCCATCTTCGCGAGCTATGTATATGAAGCTGACTCAGTGGGTGCTACTCCTCGCATAAGTGAGCATACCACATATTGGGAACAGGGCAAGATAGGTCGTTTCCAGGGCATGTCGCAAAATCTGTCCTACACTATCAATAACGAGAAGGTGGCAAAACTCTTCAAGTGGCTGAAGGGCGACAGACCGAAGAAAAACGATGATGACGAGACGAAGATTGATGACCCGCTGGAGAACGAGACTGAGACAAACATCGACAAGGATCTCGATGCAGGTCGTCATGGCGCGAAGAAACGCGACGCAGGTATGGCTGAGACCGATGACGACGGATATATGAAGTTCTCGCTGCCTTGGTCTCTCAGCTTCGGTTATGGTATCACTATGCGTGAGAATACCGATGTGAAGAAGTTCAACTATTCAACTATGCGCTACCCATATAAGTTCACCCAGAACCTGAACGTTAGCGGTAATGTTAGAATCAGTGACGGATGGAATATATCGTTCTCGTCAGGCTACGACTTCGAGAACAAGAAGGTGTCTATGACCACAGCATCGCTGTCACGTGACCTCCATTGCTTCAATATGTCATGCTCGGTGGTGCTCACTCCATATACTAGCTATAACTTCTCGTTCCGATGCAACGCTGCTACACTGACAGATGCTCTGAAGTACGACAAACGCAGTAGCTATTCTAACTCTGTGCAGTGGTATTAAGTAATTGAGAATTGAAAAATAAGAGATGAAAGAATTTGTAATATCAGAGGCTAAGGCTGAAACGGCTGTTCTCGTGGCTCTTGTCACTAAGGAGCAGGACGAAGTGAAGACCAAGGAATATCTGGACGAACTGGAGTTCCTTGCCGATACAGCCGGTGCCCGTACTATAAAGCGTTTCACACAGAAGGTGGCAGGACCCAGTCAGGTCACTTATGTGGGCAGTGGTAAGCTACAGGAGATAAAAGAATTTATTAAGCAGTGCGATGATGCTTATGATGCTTGGCTCGATGAGCAAGATGCTTTCATAGCCGATGATGAGCGCGTGGGTGCGCCTGACCGTGTGGGTATGGTCATCTTTGATGATGAACTGTCGGCCAAGCAGATCCGTAACATTGAGAAGGAACTGCAGGTGAAGATTCTCGACCGCACCTCGCTCATTCTTGATATCTTCGCTATGCGCGCTCAGACGGCGGAGGCAAAGGCACAGGTAGAACTGGCTCAGCACCGTTATATGCTGCCTCGTCTGCAACGCCTGTGGACACACCTTGAACGACAGGGCGGTGGCTCTGGCTCAGGTGGCGGAAAGGGAAGTGTAGGTCTGCGCGGACCTGGTGAGACCCAGCTTGAGATGGACCGCCGTATCATCCTGCAGCGCATAACCCTGTTGAAACAGCGTCTTGCAGAGATTGACAAGCAGAAGACCACTCAGCGTAAGAACCGCGGCAGACTCATCCGCGTGGCACTCGTTGGCTATACCAACGTGGGTAAGTCAACAATGATGAACCTTCTTTCCAAGAGTGACGTGTTTGCAGAGAATAAGCTCTTCGCTACGCTCGACACTACAGTTCGTAAGATGACCATAGACAATTTGCCGTTCCTTTTGGCTGATACCGTTGGCTTCATCCGTAAGTTGCCCAGCGACCTTGTTGAGTCGTTCAAGTCAACACTTGATGAGGTGCGCGAGGCAGACATGCTTGTCCATGTCGTTGATATCTCTCATCCCGACTTCGAGGAACAGGTGCGTGTCGTTGACCAGACCCTTAGCGAGTTGGGTTGTGCAGAGACACCGCGCCTTATGGTCTTCAATAAGATTGATGCTTATCACTGGACACCGCAGGACGAGGACGACCTCACCCCGCCTAAGCGTGAGAATATCTCTCTTGCCGACCTTGAGAAGACATGGATGGCAAAGATGCAGGGCGATTGTCTGTTCATCTCGGCGCGTGAGAAACAGAATATCGACGTGCTTCGCACTGTACTATATAATAAGGTGCGTGAGCTCCATGTGCAGAAATATCCGTATAACGATTTTTTATATAACATTGAGGAGGCTTGATTATGAATTACAGACAGCTCACAGAAAATGAAATCAGCGTGCTTGAACAGAATGGATGTTGGGCAGAAGACTGGTCACGAGTAGAGGTTGCGGAGAACTTCCGTCCTTACAATTTCCACCGTGTAGTGCTATATGGGGACATACGCCTTGGCTATTTCGATAAAAGTATCGAAGTGAGCAAGGACTTCTTCAAACATTCTGGCATTAATGATGCCACGTTGCGTAACGTCACGGTTGGCAACAACTGTTTGATAGAGAAGGTCGGTAACTTCATCAATAACTATACCATCGGTGATGACTGCTATATATCCAACATCTCTACCATTGAGACTACCGAAGGTGCTACCTATGGCTCAGGCTCTTCCATATCAGTACTGAACGAGATGGGTGATGGTAATGTGACGCTCTTCCGTGAACTGAACTCTCAGCTGGCCGCCTTCATGGTGAAGCATACTACTGATAAGGAACTGACGCGTCGCCTCAATGAACTTATCGATGATGAGGTACGTGTGTCAACCCCCGACCGCGGCATCATCGGCAATAATGTTAAGATTATAAATACTAAGGAGATTACCAACACCGTCATCAAGGGCGACTGCGAGATCAGTGGTGCAGCCCGCCTGTCTGAGTGTACTATTCTTAGTAGCGAGGATGCCAGCGTTTATATCGGCACTGGCGTCATCTGTGAGAACAGCATCATCTGTGACGGCTGCTCTATCAATAACTCCGTTAAGATGCAGGACTGCTTCGTGGGCGAGGCATGTCAGATCACCAACGGATTCACTGCAGAGGCAAGTCTTTTCTTTGCAAACTCGTTCATGGCAAACGGTGAGGCATGTGCTGCATTCTGCGGACCGTTCTCTGCTTCTCACCACAAGTCAAGCCTGCTCATCGGTGGACAGTTCTCATTCTACAATGCTGGTTCAAACACCAATTTCTCTAACCATGCCTACAAGATGGGACCTATGCACTACGGCACTCTGGAGCGTGGCACAAAGACAGCCTCTGGTTCCTATGTGCTCATGCCTGCCACCATCGGAGCATTCTCCGTGTGCTTCGGCAAGCTGATGCACCATCCTGACACTCGTTGTCTGCCGTTCTCATACCTCATTGCCTACGGCGAGACCATGTATCTTGTACCTGGTCGTAACATCACTACCGTTGGACTCTACCGTGATATTAAGAAATGGCCTAAGCGTGACAAGCGCTCTAAGCAGTCGAAGAAGTCAATCATCAACTTCGACTGGCTGTCACCGTTTACCGTTGGCGAGATCCTTCAGGGAATAAAGATTCTGGAGAATCTGCGCAATGCATCAGGTGATAATGTTACCACCTATAATTTCCATGAATATGTTATCAACGCTTCTTCACTTAAGAAAGGACTGAAATACTATGACATAGCACTTCGCATCTATATGGGCGCTGTCTTGAAGCGTGCCCAGAAAGAAGGCTTCATCGGTGTTCCTCAGTCTGATGATGGTCAGGGACCATGGTGCGACCTCTCTGGCCTGCTGTTGCCAGAGAGCGAGGAACAGCGTCTTGTCAACGATATCAAGAATGGTAATATTGACAACATCGGTGAAGTACTCGACCGCTTCGAAGAAATCGACAGACGTTATAGTGACTTCCGATGGGCATGGAGCTATCAGCTCATCATGGACTACTATCATCTTAACTATCTCGATGAGGCTGCTTGCGAACGCATCCGCGAAGACTATGTACGTGCACGTCGTGCATGGATAGCCGAGATTCGCAAAGATGCAGAGAAGGAGTTCGCCATGGGCGATGTTGAGCAGGAGGTGTTCGACGACTTCATCTCGAAGCTCGATCATGAGATAGACTACGAGAATTGATGATTTGATTGTTTTCAAATAATTATTTTCAACACAAAAAACATTAGATTATGAAAAAGATTAGAGTAGCCGTAGTTGGTTACGGCAACATTGGACGCTATGCTCTCGAGGCTCTCGAGACAGCCCCCGACATGGAAGTGGCAGGCGTCGTGCGCCGTCAAGGTGCAGAGAACAAACCTCAGGAGCTGACAGACTATGAGGTAGTGAAGGACATCCGCGAACTGAAAGATGTTGATGTAGCGATTCTTGCCACACCGACACGCTCTTGCGAGGAGTACGCTAAGCAGATTCTGCCACTCGGCATTAACACCGTTGACTCTTTCGACATACATACCCTTATCCGCGACTATCGTCGTAACCTCACCGAACTGAACAAGAAGACTGGTACAGTAAGTGTAATCGCTGCTGGTTGGGACCCAGGCTCTGACTCAGTGGTACGTACACTCATGCAGAGTCTAGCACCTAAGGGACTTAGCTACACCAACTTCGGTCCAGGCATGTCAATGGGACACAGCGTTTGCGTGCGCTCCAAGGCAGGCGTTAAGAATGCTTTGTCAATGACCATACCTCTCGGCGAGGGCATCCATCGTCGCATGGTATATGTTGAGCTTGAGGATGGAGCAAGCCTCGATGAGGTTACGAAGGCTATCAAGGCAGACCCTTACTTTGCCAGCGACGAGACTCATGTGTTCCAGGTGGAGAGCGTTGACGATGTACGCGACATGGGCCATGGCGTAAACCTTGTTCGCAAGGGCGTTAGTGGTAAGACACAGAACCAACGTCTGGAGTTCAACATGTCTATCAACAACCCAGCTCTTACTGGTCAGGTGCTTGTCAACGTAGCACGCGCCTCTATGCGTCAGCAGCCAGGCTGCTACACCATGATCGAGATACCTGTCATAGATCTCCTTCCTGGTGACCGCGAAGAACTTATCTCTCATTTAGTATAATCTCGTTATGAAGAAAATCCTGTTTACCTCTGTGCTGCTTCTCTTCACTTTAGTGATGGGCGCACAGACCATTAAGGTCTCTCCAAAGCTGGAGAAAGGCACAAAGAAAACCTATGTGGCAGAGGTCGTCACAAACCTTCTCGGAATGTCAGAGATAAAGGCGAACACTGAAACGGACTATATCGTTACTGATGTCAAGCCTGACGGTTTTGTTATGGAGTGCGTTATGACCAAATTTGACAGTGATGCCAAGAAGGACGATGTAATGTCACGCGTTTTCTCTATCACTCAGGAGATGATAAAAGGAATCACTGTTCGTTTCGAGACCGATAAGGATGGAAAGCCCCTGCGTATTCTGAACTTCGATGAGTTGAAGAAAGGAATGGAGGCTGTGGTCGATAAATTGCTCACTGAGGTTCTGTCGCAGGCTCCTGAAGCAGCAGCTTTATCGAAGGATGACCTGAAGCAACAGGTTTTGAGCAGCATGACTGAGGATGTGCTTCTCCAGTCAATGTCTGTGAACACCAGTCCCATTGCTCTTAACGGAAAAACCATTTCTCTTGGTTTGCAGGATGAGTATCTGAATAGCAATGGCTTGAAGATGAAGCGCACATATATCCCGTCGGCTAACGGCACCATAACAACCACAGGTGTGTTGAGCATGACAAAGGACGATATGAAGCAGCTCGTCATGAAGACCGCAAAGGAAAGAGGTGGCGACATGGTTGATGACACCATGATTGAGAACATCCTGAACAGTGGTATGGTGAAGTTCGAGGCAAACGAGAAAGCCGTTTATACTCTCGATACCGACGGATGGGTGAAGTCTATCAAGGCTGATGTCAGCAGTGAGACAATGGGTATGAAAACCACTGCTAACTCTACTATCATTCTGAAAAAATAATTTCTTTTACCACGGGTTTCACAGATACGTCTGTGAAATTCGTGGCTTCTTTTATAAACCATAACTAATCCAACTAACAATGAAACGTTTTTCTTTTTCACTCTTCCTGTTCTTTAGCGCTCTCTGCGTTTGTGCGGGCGACTTTTCAAAGTTTTACGAGAATCTTCCGTGTAAGGTGAAGGCAGTAGAGCCATTCTCCATACCCGACAACGAAGTGTCTATTGCCGACTGTGGTGCTGTTGGTGACGGCGTTACCCTGTGTACCGATGCTTTCACAAAAGCCATATCTAAGCTGACAAAGCTCGGCGGAGGTCGTGTCATCGTGCCCGAAGGTGTGTGGCTCACAGGCCCCATCATGCTCAAGGACAACATTGAACTGCGTCTCGACAAGAATGCCATCATCACCTTCTCACCCGACAAACGTCTCTATCTCGACAAGAATGAAAGTGCCAGCCGTGTTTATCCATGCATACGCGCATCCAAACGTAAGAACATAGCTATCACTGGTTCTGGCATTATCGACGGTGGTGGACAGCAGTGGCGTCCTGTGAAGCGCTCAAAAATGAGTGATGTGGAATGGAAAAACTATCAGGAGATGGGAGGACAGGTTACTGAGAAGGGTGACCTGTGGTATCCCTGGCAGATGAAGAGTGGCTATCCCGACATTGCCGACACCCCTCAGTCACAGGAGTCCATGCGCAATGACCTTATTCGTGTCACCGACTGCGAGAATGTTCTTGTTCAAGGTGTCACCATTCAGAACTCGCCTCGCTTCCATCTGCATCCATGTTACTGTACAAACGTTATCATAGACGGTGTCACCGTGCGTTCAGAGTGGAACGTTCAGAACGGCGACGGCATCGACCTTAGCGACTGCCATCAGGCTATTATCGTCAACTCCACTGTTTCTGTTGGTGACGATGGTATCTGTATGAAGAGTGGCAAGCCGTCGAATAGCCATCCTATAAGCGGCTGTGAAGACATTGTTGTTGAGAACAACACCGTCTTCCATGCTCATGGTGGCTTTGTTTTTGGCAGCGAGACGGCAAGCGGCATGCGTCGCATGGTCGTTCGCCACAATCGTTTCTCTGGCACCGACGTAGGTCTGCGTTTCAAGAGCTCTATGGACCGCGGTGGCCGCTCGGAGCAGATCTTCATCAGCGATATCATGATGAACGACATAAGCGGTGAGGCTATCTCGTTCCAGTGTGACTATGTAAACAAACATGCAGGCAAGGCAGGTGAGACCTTCACTGAGGCACAGAAGAAATGGGCCCCTCAGTTCCAGGATATTCACATCAGCCGTGTCGTCTGCCGTGGTTGTAAGACTGGCATCAAGGCTGCTGGCGTGACAGGTCTTGAATGTGTGAAGAACATCACCATCAGCGATTGTTCCATTGTCTATAACAAGACCGACAAAGACATTGACGATGCAACGGCTCGTCTCACGTTGACAAACGTTAAGTTTGCAAAACCGTGATAAACAGCTAACTATTCAACTTTTTATACCGTAACTAATAAGCTAACTAATAATATGATGATTAAAAGCTATGTGAAATGCTGTGCGCTGTCACTTGCGTTGGCCATGCCGCTGACAGTAGAGGCACAGTCGGGTAGGGCACTGAGCAGTCCTACCGAAGGTGTGCTCACTCAGGCCTTCGTCAGTGAACCTGACATGCAGACCGATCTGCTGCAGATGCTGGCCAACTTTGCACAATATATTAAGTATGACTTCCAGGACTGCCAGTATCCCAATAGCGTTGATGAGGCGTGTGGATGCTTCAAGGGCGAGGCCACGATGAAGAGTAATGAGCAGGGCGTGCGTCCGAATGCAGACCTGTCCATGATTTGCGCCTTCCTCGTAAAATATGGTCAGCCAGCGGGGGTAACACTGCCTGCAGGAGTGACCTGGGACGATTTGAAGACCATGGCCATGAAGTCGCTCGTCTTTGCCTACAGCACCCATAAGGCCAACAAGCTTAAGATCTGTAATGGTGGCGACTACTGGGGCTCAACGGGTTCCAGCGACCATGTGTGGGAGTCGAGCCTCTGGGCTATGTCCGTGGCCTACAGCGCCTTCTTCCAGTGGGATGTTCTCTCTTCTGCACAGCGGGGCTACATCTATAACCTGCTGAAGGCAGAGTGTAACTATGAGCTTAATCGTGACATTCCAACAGGCTATGCCGGTGATACTAAAGCCGAAGAGAACGGTTGGGAGGTCGATGTGCTGGCTGTAGCACTGGGACTCTTCCCTGACGATGAGCTCGCTCCGAGATGGTTTGAGCGCATGCGTGAGTTTGCCATCAACAGCTACTCCCATCAGAACGACCAGTATAACACTACAGTCATTGATCCTGATTATGATAACAAGACAGTAGCCGACCTTTATCGCGGAGCCAATCTCTATAGCGATTACACTCTGCAGAACCACAACATGTTCCACACGTCCTATCAGAACGTTGTGATGCAGGAGTTGGGTGAGGCAGCACTGGCATTGAAGCTCTTCCAGCAGGGTGTGAAGGGAGAAGAAAAATGGAAGTCCAATGCCCTGATGCATAACAATCAGGAGGTTATGGACTCGGTGATGAACTACCTTGCTACAAGTGATGGTGAGCTCGCCATGCCTAACGGCAATGACTGGAGTCTCTTCCTCTTCGATCAGATAACGAGTTACACTACACAGGCCTGCTTCCAGCGTGATGCTAATGCTCTGCTATTGGAGAACCTGGCTTACAAGAATATCAAGGCTCGCCAGACCACCACGACTGACGGCTCGTGGCTGTTGCGTCCCGATGTGGGTGCACGCCGCATGGGTGTTGAAGCTCACCGCGTGATGATGACGTGGCTCATGCACCACGTGATGTCCACTGCTGATATGACAGCTCCCTCGTGGGAAGAGTTCCAGAAGGCTTTTGCCAAGACGAAGTATTTCAGCACTCAGAACATTGTGCGCAGCCTTACAAAAGACCGTTTCACCTGCTTCTCCTGGAACGACGGCATCAAGGACTACAGCGGAGTAATAGTGCCCAACGACATCTCGGCTGCTAAGATTATGGTGCCTTTCCGCACTCATAACACTGGTAATATCCTCGGCACCTATAGCCGTAGCGATAACACCGCCATCATAAAGGGACGCTACACGTTCTTCGATGACGGCTATGCCATGAATGGTAAGATTGGTGCGAACAACGGTCAGATTCCGCAGGCCTTCGCGCTCTATAGCACCAGTGGCAATGCCGTGATACTCATCGACGCTCTGAAAGCCAACGCTGCCACGACCGTAAGTGCTGAACAGGGAGGCATGATGGGCATCTCCATGGATGAGTTTACTAATCTCACACGTACCATCTATTACGAAGGAGGACAGCGCACTGTCGATGGTGCGACTATGGAAACATGGAACAGTCAGTGGGCAAACATTGACAATACCATAGGCTTCGTCTGCAAGAAAGCCAATAACCAGATGGGCTTTGGCGACCGTTCTAACAACAATTCCATCATGACGGCGAAGATCTATCCGTCGTTCTCAAACAGCAGCAGTAGCGTGGGTACTAATATGAACCACATCCGTAACTTCGTCTATTACTGCAACGTCAATGCCGAACAGACAAAGGCCCTTTGTGAAGGCGTTCAAGACCTGACACTTCTCGCCTCATGGCCTGAGGGATGGCATGGCGTGGTGGTGCCCGATCCTGATGGCACACACTACCTGCTGCTCTCCAATATGTTCGCCTCTGACAAAACCCCATGGAAGGACCTTGAGATAAGCTGTCCGAAGGGTGCTCCAGTGTTCGCACAGAACACACTTCTTATTGGTGACAAGGCTATGGCTACGTTTGCTTGCAAGCAAAACCAGCATATTGCCAACGAACTGAAGGTCTTCGTAAAGGATGCTGTGAGTTTGACTGCCGTGCAGGACCCTGCCGACAGCCGCAGCATCTATCTGCGTAATGATTCTACCATTTCACAGACCATCAGCGTCAGCATCATCGATCGTGACGGAAAGACCGTTGAGGGCATAGTGACACTGCCTGCAAAAACCTCTTGGAAGGTTGCCCTCAGTGAGGGTGCTGTCACAGCCGAGGAAGCCACTTTCCCAGAAGGTGACATTGAGGATGAGGGAACCGATGTCACCGCTGACTACCTGCTTAATCCCTCGTTCGAGGCCGACAATCTTAGTTCGCTTACTCCTGTCAACAACAGTTCCGATGGACTGCGCGGCTACTCGCTGACGGCACCTACGAACTGGTCACGCACTGGCTCCGATGTAGTGTCGCTCATCGTCACTGCCAACTGTTTTACTGATAATAATTTCGGTAAGGTTACCACGCTCGCCGATGGCAGTCAGGGCTACTATATGCGAATGGGGTGGAGCACAGGCACAACTACACTCACCAACACTACCGCTACGATGCCTGCCGGTAAGTATCGTCTGTCTATAGACTATCGCTCTGCCTATGCCAACAGTGCCGCCTCGTCGTTCACGATGCAAGTCAAGGGCGAGAAGATGGCAGCTGTGACAACCGACTCACAGACCTTCGCCACTGGTGCAACCTCGTTCTTTGAGTCAGATGAATGGAACACGTTAGACATAGACTTTACGCTTGCTGAGTCCCAGAAAGTTACTACTACTCTTAACTTAAACTGGCTCTCTGGTGGCAGCTGCATCATGTTTGACAACATGCGTCTGCTATTCTTCCCTGAGAAGACGCCTGTTGCTGTAGAGAACCTTCATAATAGTCCGTCAGACAGTGCTGTCAAGGCATGGTACACGCTCGATGGTCGTCGCGTCGCAAAACCTGTTAAGGGAGTTTATGTCGTCCGTACCGCTGATAATCATTCTAAAAAAGTGGTGTTGAAATAAAACTTTATGAGATATGAAAAAAGTCACCCTCAAAAGGTGACTTTTTTGAATAGATGTTTAGACAGAATTGTAATGTATGACTGTCCAAACAGTGATGTAGTTCTGACAATACCATTTTACAAACTCGTCGAGTTTGGTGACCAAAGTCGACGAGTTTGGTCACCAAAATCGACGACTTTGGTTTTCAAGGTAGTAAGAACTAGAATTCAAGGATGCCAAAACTATATTGTAGAACTGTCAGAATAAGAACACAAAAGGGTCGGTTCCGCTGTGCACTTCAAAGATACAACTTTATGTTGATAACAACAAGAATTGCAACATGTTTTCATGTTAAATCCACAGATCTTTCTATAAAAAACATTTATATAAGTCAGGATGTTTGCGAAATTACTAAAATAGTTTGAATTGATAAACTATTATTGAAAAACATTTGTTTCCCTCATAATATTTTTGTACTTTTGTAGGTGATAAGGGTAGACTCAATTTGATTGAGCTACTAATGTTTTACTTATGATGTTTTATATTATGATTACAAAAATATAACAGAGTAAGGCAACGAAAAAGTCCCGTACTATTCGCAGTAGTACGAGACCTTAGGATAGCTTTCCCGAAAGGCGTCTTAGTTGCCCACAATTTTGGGAATCTTCATAGTTCCTTAGTGCAAAATTAGGAAATAATTCTGAAAGTTGCACGAGATGATTCTCATATCGGGCGTTTTTTTAAAACATTTAACTAACGGCATAGGTGACATTATTATCAATGACCCACTATGTCAAGGTTTAACATAATTGGATTTGAAAAGGAAACCCAATACAAATAAAACAGCGGATATGACAACACCAACAACCCTTTTCGACAGAAAAGAGCTCTATAAAATGGAGCACACCTCAAAAGGTATGTCTATAAAGACTGCTTTGATTCCCAAGCACCAAAGGCGCAAGGTAATCTATGACAACATGCACCTCATGGAGGGTATGACTTTCACGGCGACACACTCTTTCCCTCAGATGCTTCCTTATAATGACAGCACTGACTTTGAACTCGTTTCGTTTACTGACAGGAAGAAACATACGGGCAAAGACGAGGCTCTATACTTCTTTCTTGACGACTACCGATTTAGGAATCAGTTATGGTGTGATTTGGAGCGCACAACCTTCAGCATCTCGCATTTCGACTACTTCTTCACTCCAGATTTCAGTCTGTGGCGAGACCTTCCCACGGAGTACTATAATCAACAAAATACTTTTCGTACAAGATTCGTAGGACTCTTCTGGCAACTCAGGGGCTTTAAAACTATTCCAACTTATAGCTTTGGAGGCCTTCAGTCCTTTTCTTATTGTCTCGAAGGCCTGCCTTCTCACAGCGTGATAGCAGTCTGCGGACTGAGCAATCGAAAGGATGAACAAGCCTACAAAATCTGGTGTTATGCCTTAAGGCGACTCGAAGCCGAGAAACGCCCTACTCTTATATTGGTCTATGGTCCGGAAATCGAAATTCCAGACCTTCATACACCTGTCAAATTCTTAGAAGATTTCATTTCAAAACGATTCAAACATGGATAATAGTAAAAATCAACTATGGGATGTGGACGCAAAGTTGTTTGCATCCATGAAGGAAGGAAGCCTCACGCCTAATGAAGCTAACTTCTTCAGCAACATGCAATTCAAGGAGGAGTACGAGTGTACTGCACTTAACGATGTGCTTATATCTGCATACGAGAATACGGATCAGATATACATGGTCAGAATGTATTATGAAGAATATGTCATCGGTCACGGAATAGGAACTGATGGTGCCGAAGAAGTTCATGTAATGAACCTATCAGAAGCGCTGAATGTTAACTTCAAGACAGAAGGCTTTCTTGACCGTGACATTACCCTCTGGCAATGGCTTCGTGAGAAGGACTATGCAATTGTAAATTATGGACGAAATTATGATATAATAGAAAATGGGAAACGGAGCTGATTTCTTTTCACGCGACTATAAGGGGCGGCGTTCTGAATATGTCTCTTTGGCACCTGCTGTCACAATCAACGGAGTAAAAGGGCATTTGATAAAACGAAAAGGAAACAAGGACACATATAGTAACTTGCCTTTATATGCCAACACTTCGGATGTCTATTTTAGGCAGAATGCGAAAGGTGTATGTCAAGCACGTGTATATATTGGTCAGAAGACTTATCTTGATTTCGATTGGAGTCACACTCACACAAACAAAGGTAATGGTCGTCATTTCCCTGTCGGAACAGTTCATGTCCAAATTTGGCAGGAGCAAAAAGATGGTACTTTTAAAAGATTATCCAACGAAGCTCGTTCCATGAGCAACCATGAGATGAAGAAGTACGGTCCAATCCTGAAATACTTCTGTCCCAGCGTAAAGTTCAGATAATCAAGGAAGCAGGGCTGTTCAAGTCCTGCTTCTTTTTTATTTGATGGCCTTTACCTCTTTCGAGAAAACAATATAGAAGATGACGGTCTGCTCTACTAGCCATTCCAAGGCTCCCTCCACTTTCTGCGGGTCTGACAGATCCGTTTTGTGGAACAGGGCGATTGTTTTATCCTTTGCTGAAGGGTTGGCATCCCATTTCGGCTCACATCCTAATGCTTGGTTTATCTCATTACGCCTAGCTTCCAAAGATGGATAATACTTGTCAACAACGGACTTTCTAATATACAACTTCACGCCCACGAAGTTCTTCTGCGTGTTGCAGACATTGTTTAGCAAGATGTTCGAGCGTCCTATCCTCACATCATACCAATTATGGGGCTGCGGTGTCTGTAAGGTAGGAATCTTACCTGTTGCCTCCAGCTTTGCTTTAAATATCGTCCAGAAATCCAATTGGAACCGACGTGGGTCTGTTACTCTTTTTGTATCGAAACTGCCTCCTGCCTTATGCGTACCATCGTTTACGCGATATACATTCAGCTCACGACCTTCTTCATCTTTCCATTCTTTCCATCCGTTTGCAGAACCACCTACACAGAAACAGGCAGCACCACTTGGAGTATCGAAGCACACATCCTCCTTAACGATTCTCTTGCCATCTTTCAGCTCTGTGTATTCTGTCAGCTGTTTATCACGTTTCTTTCTGTTCGAATCACTAATTTTAGGAACATGAATAGGATTAACAGTACTACCCTTTAGTACTATCAGCGACTGGTTTGTAGGATTAAAGAGACCTTGGGCAGCAGCATTTCTAGTTAGACAACACTTAATAAGATTACTCTTGGGTTTAGGCTGAGGCATGGGAACAACTTCCTTCGGTTCAGTTCGACTTCCACCTACAGAAGCTGTAAAACGCATAGTTGCCAACATTCCCTTGATTTCTTCTTCAGAGAAGCTACTGCCATATTTTTCCATCAGATAGGGGCACAGACTTTCTGCTATCTGTGTCTGGGCATCGGCAATCAGACTTTCCTTGATTTCATTCAAGCTGTTCTGACGTTGTATCTCTTGAATGCGTTCTTCGCAGAAGTCCACAATAGACTCATGGCTGAAGTTCTCTTTGTCGAACCTTTCAACAAACTTTGCACCCAACTTGTTATTGATTTCCATAGGAACCTTCAATACAGAAACAGCTTCTTTACTAGACGGCATATCGTAAAACATCTCGATATGCTCACCAATATAGATGCCTACACTAAGTTTCAATATACGCATATATGACAAGAGTTGATCCACGTCCTTTTTACTCTGCTTATGAGATGGACGTTTCACCTCTATCACGAATTCGTCTTCATTATCTCTCTTTACCAAGATGTCTGGCTCAATTCTATTGCTGTTACCAAGATGAATACTTTGCTTATGACATATTTCGCCCTTATATTTCGCCCATCCTAAAAGCTGTAGTTGGGTTTCAATGAGGGCGTGATAGTTATCTTCGTCAACATCTTTTTTCTTGGCCTCACAGAGGTCGAAAACGAAATAATTCCATTTTTCTTGCATATCGTTATTGGTTTTATTTGGCTCCCTTTCTTCTATTACATTCCCTACACAGCATCTGACAATTTTCTACGACGGTCCTGCCTCCTTCGCGCCAAGGAGTGATGTGGTCGCCCTCCATAAATTCGAAGTCGAATTCTTTGCCACAGATGGGACAGATGTGGCGTTGATTTTCCCATACTGCGAGTTTGATGTCGTCTGGGAAAGCACGAAGGTCAAGGTAATGCTCGTCACCTGTTAAAACGTATGGGATGATTCCTGCCTGTTTCTGTATCTCACTATCGCGCATTAATGTAGAGATTCGTTGTCCAAGAGCAGCCGTATCAAGTGTTTCAGAACCATACTTATCATACAACTCGGCCCAGTCAAGTCCCTTCATTATTTTCTTGAACTTCTTCATGTCGAAGTTCGTTATGGCCCAGTTGAGCACCGTTTGGAAGTATGACCACAGGTTATTTGCATTTGGGTCGTGCTGATGTTGAGCCATATATCCGACTACTGTTTGCCTATGCCCCTGGCGCGTCTCGTGGTCTGCCATCCATTCCAAGGCATTATGCAGGAAGTCCTGACGGATAGGTGTGCCATTCACCAAATCCTTGCCTAAACGATATGCGCCGCAGTTTGACTTAGAGAAATGTCGCTTTGCATCGCTCACAAAAGGACCTGCATAGATAGCGTTATTGATTTCCTGTTCATTCAGAGGTTTGCCAGCTATATTGATAGTCTTAAACCACTCCAATTTCTCTGATGGCTCACCCTCACAGACGTAAACAGTCAGTTTGTAGTCTAGGATGCGACGTCGTATATCTTCAGGCTGATTGAAGAAGTTCTTAAAGTCATACGAGAACTTACCATCTACGTACTCGCATAGCGACAGCGTGCGTTGCTGACCATCCATCACCTCGTAAGGACAATCAGCATCATCACTCCGCTTTACCCAATACATCACGTTTAGTGGATATCCATGAAGAACAGTCGTTATCACAGCCTGCTGTTCCTTTTCATTATAGATGAACTCACGCTGATAAGGAGGACGGATGTCCAACTTACCATCATACCCACGAACGCCTTGTTCGTCGTTGTTTACATAACCTTTGACAATGTCGCCAACTGTTACTTCTATCTGTTTAATTGTCATCATATCGTTTTAGGATTTTTGTTGCGGATTAAGATTCTTGCGTATTTCCTTATCCCATTAATATATGGCCTATCATATTTTGTATAGCCAGGAATTCGCAACTGACTAACGACATCTGCATTTAGATTATACTCTTCACTACGCTCAGTTAATCCTAATATTTCAAATTGCTCAGGATTGTATTTGTCTAGAAAAGTAACAGGAACGCCCATCACACCACTATAATCATATGGTATATCCTGAACATGACTTACTTCTATTGCATTGTAATTGTCATAATTAGGGTATTCTCCCTGTGAAAAACGACATACTAAGTCCAATTCTTCATGACGTTTATTATGATCTAAGTTGGTGAACCAACAAATATTCCCAAGACTTCTCCATTTTTGTCCAGTTTCATCTTGCCAGTATCTCGTTTCACGAGCCTCGTAATCTTCTGGAACTCTGAAAGCCATATCTCCTGATTTATACCCCAGCCAAACTTGGTTGTTCATCAGTAATGGGAAAACCTCTTTATAAGTAATATTGTTTTGATTACCGATGATTAGAAACTTCTTGCCGTACTCAATCAATTGCCCGATATATTCCCTAAACAACGAGAATGGCGGATTGGTAACGACAATATCAGCTTGTTTAAGCAACTCAATGCACTCTGGATCGCGGAAGTCACCAGTCTTCAGCGTACTGATAACATTTTTGTCGTTTTTCAATAGATATTGAACATCTGAAAGGTCTACAGCACCATCACCATTCAAATCCTTGACTTCAGTTATCTCAACCTTATAGGCAATCTTCTTTGGCTCATCAGTAAAGTTACCAAAGTCAATCATCAGTTCATTGCCTTGAACAGGCGAGCCATTATAGCACGTGCAAATCAACTTCTTCAAACCCAGTTGATTGAATCTTAAAGCAAAATACTTGAAGAAATTACTCTCATAAGGGTCATCGCAGTTGCACAGCACAACCTTATCACGAAAGTGCTGCCAGTAGTGCTGCAACTCTCGTTCTATGTCAGTCAACTGCGTGTAAAACTCATCTTTCTTAGCTGTTTTAGCTGCATTTAGGTTTTTATTGGCCATACGCTATGCATTATGCGTATTGCTTATCTTCGGAGGTAGGCAAAAGGGCATAAAAATGCATGGACGATCATCATCCATGCTTCAAAGGCCCTGAGAATTGCCTACCAAACCAGATAAGTCACGCCCATGCATAACACACGGACGTTTGCGACTTATTCTTCGGTTTGGACTTTTTGAATTTCTCAGGTTCTTGAAGCAATTCCGAATAACAGCAAACGCTTGTTAATAATTTCCTCAAAAATCATACCGGCACCTCCGCTGAGGCGATTTGCCGATACTTGTTGCAAAGATAGCATTTATTTCTATAACAACAAAACGATTCCTAGTTTTTCTACCAAAAGTAGGAAACTAGGAAACGACAAAAGACCAAATGGTAATAGCTGTAACCGTAACCAAATTTTTGTTTAGACCCCAAAGATTCGTTTTACTGTTTCGTTGGTGTGACGAGCCATTTCGTCTTTTGAGACACCGTAGGATTCTGCCATTTTATCGAGAACAAGGCTGACGTAGGCACTCTCGTTGCGCTCACCGCGATGAGGCGTGGGGGCCATGTAGGGCGAATCGGTCTCGATGACTATGCGGTCTAGGGGTACGGCAGAAGGCAGTACCTCGGGCAGATGGGACTTCTTGAACGTGAGGACACCGCCAACGCCGAGGACGAAACGCTCGAACTGTAGCAGTTCGGCTGCCTCCTTCTCGTTGCCAGTGAAACAATGGAACACGCCGCCTGGCAGCTCTTTCTCATAACGGCGGAGCAGATGAACCATCTCGTTCTGTGCCTTGCGGCAGTGGATCATCAATGGCAGACGTGTCTCAATGGACCATTCTACCTGTCGTTCGAAGGCTGCAAGCTGCTCTTTCTCAAACTCACGGCTCCAGTAATAGTCGAGACCTATCTCACCGATGGCTATCCAATGGTAGCTGTCAGCAGCGCCCTGGGCAGCGGGAATATCTTCTTTTAGCATGGCATAGAGCTCTGTAAGCTGCTGCTCATAGTCGGCGCGCACCTCCTCGGGGTGCAGTCCAACCATGGGGTAGGCATAGCCCGGGTACTGACGGCAGACGGATAGAATCTTGCGCGATGAAGCTACATCAATGGCAGGCAGGAACACAGCCTTTACGCCAGCATCCTTGGCACGCTGGACAACGGCGTCGCGGTCGGCATCGAACTCTGTGCCGTCAAGATGGGTATGAGTGTCAATGAACATGGAGAGGTGAGAGGTAAGAGGTAAGAGGTGAGAACTATTCGTGAATTTCATCAGAGCGTATGCCGAGGGCTGCCATGAGCGAGAATCCGAGAATCTCCTGACGGAAATTGCCTCCTTGGCGTGGCTCCATGGTGAAGACGGTGATATGCTTGTCGTTAGAGGCATCGAGCTTGCGCAGCGTGGATGCCACCTGCTGGTAGTGCTCGTCAGAGGGTATCACCATGACACGCTTTACCTCCTGCTGCTGGCATACCACCTGCAGCGTCTCAATGAGGAAGTCGGCTTTGGTGGTGAGCTCCTCAACAGGCAGGGCGCTGATGGTGAACTCGCCTAAATGGTCTTTGAATGCCTTGTCGTTAAGCTCTTCAGCGTAGTCGGATGGTGTGAAGTTCTTCAGTCCCTTCTTTCCTTTGTCGTGGATGAGCACCACCTGTGTCTGGTGCTCGCCTTCGCGCAGTCCGCCGTCGAGAGCTATGCAGTCTATCCATCGCGGCATGTCTGCCTGAGGGATGCGACGGCCAATCATACGTTCGAAGTTTACTATGAGGTCGAATGCCACCTTGTCTATGTGGTCGGCATCGGCAATAATTATGTTTTCTGACATTATGGTTTACTGGTTCCTTAGTTCGCTGGGACGGCGTCCGGTCTTTATCTTGAACTTCGCAGAGAAATAGTCGGGCGACTCGAAGTTGAGCTGATAGGCTATCTCCTTGATGCTCATGTCGGTTGTGGAGAGCAGCTCTTTGGCGCGCTGCAGGCGCAGGTCCTGCTGATAGACGGCAGGGGAGAAACCGGTGTATTCCTTGAAGAGCTTGCGGAAGTTGCTATAGCTGACTCCCAGCTCTTCTGCCACCTGCTGTATGGTGAGTGAGCTTTCCAGCGATTCACGTATGCGCAGACATGCTTTGTTTATCATGTTGACATGAGCCTGACTGCGGGATAGCAGCTCGTTGTTGCGCTCAAGCGAGTACATCATGCCTATGAGATGGTTCACAATGCCTGCCATGAGCTGCTGTGAATAGGCTGCCTCTTCCTGTGCTGCCTGATAAGCCTGCTTGTAGAGGCGCACTATGCTGTCAGAGAAGCCAATGTGATAGATAGGCTTCTGTGGCGACAGGAACCCTGCTTTTACACGCTCGTCCATGTTATGACCTTTGAAACCTATCCAATAGCTCTTCCAGCCGCGGTTGTTTAACGGATGGTAAGAATGCCACTCGCCAGGGAACAGCAGGAACATGTCTCCCTCGCGCAGGCGTGCCTCCCTGATGCTGGCGCTATGGAAGATGCCTTCACCCTCAGGATTATAGAGCAACTGGTATTCATTGAGTGTGCGTCCCTTGCTCAAATCAAAGTAATATCCGTCAGCATGGCCCTTAGTGGGGTAGGGGTCACCAGGTGCTATCTCTTCGTAGCCTATTGTCGTGACTGAAAGACCCCATTTAAGGTCGCGCTCATTGGCTAGCATGTATTTACTTGTCTGCATATCTTTTGGCTTTAGTTTATGTAGTTATATTATTTTTTTCTTTGTAAGCTTTGTAAAGATCAGGCAATCAGGTTAATATCGCATGGAATCCATATCCAGAATGTGCTTCCTTTTCCTTCACCTTCGCTATCGACACCAACCTTTCCGCCACAGCGCTCTGCTATGCTCTTACAGATGCTAAGGCCGAGTCCTGTGCCCTGAACAAAGTCGTTGAGCTTGACGAAGCGGTCGAACACCGTTGACTGCTTGTCTATTGGAATGCCTGAGCCTGTGTCCTCGCAGTACATGTAGATGCCAGACGACTTCTCTCCATTGTCGGTGCGTACATTTTCCTCCTTGCGGTAGCCCACCTTGATATGTCCTTGATGGGTGTATTTTACGGCATTGGTAGTGAAGTTGGTGATGACCTGCTGTAGTCGGCCCTTGTCAATACGGGTGACAAATGAGGCATATGGATTGTCTATGATGAATTCTACTCCAGGTTCCTCGATGCGCTGTGCCAGTATCTGACAAATGTCATTGAAGACTATGGCAAAGTCCACTTCCTCAGTTTCTATTGCGAGCGGACCCTGGTTCATGTTAGAGGCTTCGATGATGTCGTTGATAAGGCGCATGAGCATGTCGCAGTTGTTACGTATGATACGTATGAACTCCTTACGCTCATTGGGATCGTCAATAACCTGGAGCAAGTCGCTGAAGCCTACAATGGCATTCAGCGGAGTGCGAATCTCATGGGTCATGTTAGCGAGGAAGATGCTCTTGAGCTTGCCTGAGTCTTCAGAGTGCATGGTCTCGTTCTTCAGGCGATCCTGTGTCTCCATGAGTTTCGTGATATCTCGAACGATGCCAAAGTGTCCAGTCACTTTACCCTGTCCATCATGCATGGGTATGCCACTTATGGCTACCCACTGTGGCTCGGCGTTGACAGGAGACTTGCGGAAGTGAAGCGACACGTTGAAATTGATATCCTCGCCTGCCAATCCTCCTAAAGCTTTCATTGCTGTCTCTTTCTGGTCCTCATAGAGGTTAGAGACATATTCGCTGAATGATAGTGTGAACTCTTTCTTCTGGAGAGAGCGTGAGAAGCTGATGGTCTGGCTCGCAACGTCAGAGCTCCATACCCACATCTGGCTGTTCTCCAACAGGTAGTTAAGCTCGCTCTCGTATAGTTTAATCTGTTCGTTGGTGTTATGAAGTTCGGCTCTTTGCTGTTTTAGCTTGAAATACAGTTCACGTGCATAGGTGACATCACGGGCGGTGATGAGGTAATGGATGAGTTCACCTTTCTCATAGGCAGGAGTGATACTAAACTCAATATATTTATCTACTCCTCCTGGTTCAAGCACCAAGTGCTGGCATATGAAGAATCGCTCGTGGCTATCGGGGTCGAAGTCACCTTTAATCAGTGGCATGTCTTTGAGAAGGGTGCTGCGGAAGGCTTCTTCGACAACATCATTGATGTTACACAACTTACGCATGTTTGTGTTGAAGTCTATAAGATGACCATCCTTGTCATATAACGACATGGCTACGAGGGTGGAGTCAAACATCTTGACGAAACGATTGGCAAGCTCGTTGTCACGTCGTTCCTGCTCTACTTCATTGGTTATGTTCTTAACGGCCCCCACGATGTAGCGAATCTTGCCGTCCTCTCCTTTTTCTGATACAGCATTGCCTTGTATTGAAACATACTGATTGCTTACGTATGACTTCCATTGGGCATTGATGTCCCATTTGTCTGTATCACCACTCTTTATAGCAGTGAACTGTGACATTAGCCTGTTGCGGTCATCGGGATGGAAGTGCGAGAATAGTTCGTCTAAGCCAACACCTTTTTTAGGGAGCATGGTTCCGTACTTGTCGATAGTGATACCTGTGGTTAGATCATGCTCAATGATGGTGTACTCGTTCATGTCGAGCGCAGTTCGCATCATGTGCTCTATATCCTCTGCACGGTTATTTAGTTTCCTTTCGTTCACATGGATGCGCTTAATGGCAATCATGATGATGACGACTATGACAAGTGCAATGGCGATGTATGTGATAACGATGGTGGGCGTGTTACGGTTCAAACGCTCAGGGTTGAACCATTTGTCGCGTATCTGCTGAAGCTCTCCAGCCTGTTCCATGCGTGCAAAGGTGTCATCGAACTGATTGACAAGAGTTTCGTTTGTGCTAACCACACGGAATTCACCAACAGGTATGACAAGTTCGCTAACCTTGAGCACTTCTTCCATTCCGAGCTCTTTTATCTTCCATATCAGTGGCTGGCCGCCCCATAACATGTATTTTTCCTGCCCGTTTGCAATCCTTGACAATGCATATTTCACAGAGCTGTACCTTATTTGGGTTTCAGGCAGAAGCTCCTTTAATATTTTTACTGTTATGGAATCGTTGAAACGCACCTGTATGCCGTCGGCTGATTTCAGTTGACTGATGTCGGTGATGGTGGGGCTGTCCTTGTGTTGGGCAATGCGGAGGTTGTAGTCTGTCAGTACTATGCTGGAATAGTGGAAAATGCTGTCGTTAAATGTGTTGTAAGGATCAATGACCATATCAGCCTCACCTTTTCTGAACATCTCTTTTGCTTTAGTCCAGTCGCATGTTTCAATTGTATATTCTACAGACATGCGCTTGAGTACGGCTTCCAAGATATCTACGTCAAAGCCGGTAATCTCTCCATAGGTGTCATTGTACTCGTATGGAGGAAAGTCCCAGTCGATGACAATGGTCAGCGGCGACTCCTTGGTGTATATCTCTGAGAGGCTTTTCTGTGCTGTTGCTGTCTGTGGAAGACTAAGCAGTGACAGCATGAAGAAAAGCAGTCGTGTTCCGTATGTAATAAAACTCTTGTGCATAGTTAGAATATTTTTTTGCGCTCAATTGTTATTGCTTCGCAAGGAATGATGATGCATACAGTCGTTCCTTTTCCTTCCTTAGTGAAAATATAAATCTTTCCGTTCATTTGCTCGATAATCTCTTTGCAGATGGGAAGTCCCAGTCCTGTTCCGTTGTTGTTGCCTGATGCAAAACGTTCGTAGATGTGCTTCAGTACGTCGGGAGCTATTCCTGAACCAGTGTCTTCGATGACAATCATGAGCCTGTCGCCCACATAGTCATAGCGTGCCCTTACAAATCCGGAATCGGTATGTTTGGTCGCGTTTGCTATAACCTGCTCAATGACTCTTCCGATGTTTGTGTCGTCAATATTGACAATAATCTTGTCAAAGCGATTCTCTACAATATACTCAACGCCTTCTTTTTGCTGGTTTGCCCATCCTACGTAGCAGTGCCCCTCAAATGACAGAGCGAAGTCTGTTGGCTGCACGTTGTATTCAATCATGTGGGCATCAAGACGTGACAGGAACAGTATGTCGTTGATGAGGTCTAACAGGTAGGTAGAGCTTGACTTTATCTCGTTTATGAACAGAACCTCGTCTTCTGGAGAGTGGGGCTGCTCGAACAGTTCCGAGAAACCTACAACGGAGCTCAGTGGAGTACGTATCTCGTAGCTCATGTTCCTGAGGAACGAGTTCTTCAGCGTCTCTATCTCGTGTGCCTTGACAGTTTCTTTCTCAAGCATTGCCTCGGTGGCTTTTATGGTACTGATGTCGCGGCACATTCCGAAATAGGAGATGACGTTTCCTTCGCTGTCGAGTGTCGGTACGAAGCGCAGTAGTAGGTACAGTGGTTTGCCGCCTGCCCTAAGTGTGGTACATACCTCTGCTTCAATAGTTGTCTTCGAGCGGTTGTCCATGTTGTTCAATGCGCGCATGACAGCTTTTTGAGATATGTCTGCTGTGAGAGACATAACTCTGGTCTGTGTCAGTTCGTGCTGAACAATGTTATGAGACTTGTTTATGGACAGTATATGCGTATCAGGTGAGTAAGTCGCTATGCGCACACCGCCTACCTCCATCACATAGTTGATGTTGTCTATATAGTCGATAAGCTCTTTGTTCGCTTCCTTTTCTTTTCTGATGCCGCGTTGTATGTTACGATAAGTGTCAACAGTTTCTGTTATCTCCATACCTGTCTCATAGGCACACAAGAGATTACCATCTTTGTCTCGAACAGGTACAATCTGCAGATTATACACAATGGGTTTCGTCAGCTTGCGTGATATGATGCTGTTTTTAACTCCATTGTAGTTGATGAAGCGTGTAACATTATAGTAGTCAAAGGTGTCGTAGTTGAAATCTGGTATGTCAATAATCTGACGCAGGCTTACGCGGTTGCGTATTGTCTCGTCAAGTGACATCTGAAGTGTCTCCTGAGCACGCTCGTTCATGTTCACTATGTAGCCGTCGCGGTCGAAATAAATCATGTCAACAATGGCTGTGTTGAAGATTGAACGGTAGAGGATGAGACGTTCCTTCGTTTCGCGCAGGTTCTTGTTCTTTTCGGTTATGTCGTTGCATACAGCCATAATCACTATTGGCTTCCCCTCTTTTTCTCGTACTACGGACAATGTTATGGCATAGGTGTGTACACCTCCGGTAGGGTCGCTTTCAGCAAAGGTGTTTATGTCCAATGAGATGTTTTCGCTCTTTTTGCTTACGATGTCGTTAATGGAAGAGATGACTAAGTCGTGACTTTCCTTATCCAAACGACTGGTGAATTGTTCGAGCGTGTAATTGTGAGTGGGTATGCCCTCGTTATTTATCCAGATGAAGCATTGCTTGACTACATCGTAGAGCCATATGCTTGTGCCGCTTGCCCGCATGATAAGGGCGAGACGACTATTTCGCTGCTTGCTGCGGGCATTAGCTTTGTTCTCACGATAGCGAACGTAAAATATTATTGTGGTGAGGAAGATTGCCAAAACAACTAAGATGTTAAGAATATGCCATACCCATGTAGGTATTCCGCTATTCTGTTTTTCGGGATAGAACCATTTGTTCCTAATCGTGACGACACGTCCATCGTTGCGCAGCTTGGAGTATAGGCTGTCGAGCTTATGCAGCAGCAGCTGGTCGTTGGACATGAACTTGTATTCACCATCAGGCATGGTGACGGGCGCTATCTGTAGCTTGTTAAGGTGGTTGGCGCGTATTAGCCACTTCAGGGCAGCGGTGTTCCACAGTACTTGTCCTTTACCCTCACTGCCAACCTTCTTGACTGCAGACTCCATGTCTTCAAACGTGCGTATGCTGTTGCCCCATCCTTGCTTTTCTATGAGGTAATGGCTGAAACTACCGTAGTGTACGAATACCTGATGGTTCTCTATGTCTTCGAAGGTGGTAATGGGCTGCTGTTCTCCTTTCGGCCATACCACGCTGTGAGTGAACAATGAAACAACTTGTTTGCCAAAGATAGTGTATTCTTCATTAAATGGAGCTTGCATGCCAAGAGTCAGGTCAGCGCGCTTGTCTTTAATGTCTTTTAGCACGTCTGCCCTCACTTTCAGCTTAGTGACATGTGGTATACCGAGCTGGTTGAGCAGTATGTCAACAAGTTCAACATTGAATCCCATTGCTATGCCTTTGTCATCATTGAAGGCATAGGGCCAGATGTCAAAGGCATCTTCATAGACAAGTGGGTGCTCTTCAGTGTACTCCCTGGCGTATTCTTGAGGGATGGAGTCTGTTTCCACACTGTCAGTATCTGCTGCATACAGATGTGGTGACGCTAAAAGCGCGAGAAGTGTGAAAAATGATATGATGGTGAGATGTTTTCTCATGTTTTTGTGGATTAGTAGTGGCAAAAGTAAGCAAAAAACTATAATTATCAAAACTTTTCCTTTGTTTTTTGATTTTTCTCCGTTAAAATTGTCATTTTTGCTTCGTCTTGCCCACTAATCTCTCTCCAATATCCAGTCTCTGCATTGTTCCATTAACCATTTCGGGGTGGATGTTGCTCCACAGATGCCTATGGTCTTTACGTCTTTGAGCCATTCTGGTTTTATCTCGTCAGGCCCCTCGATTAGGTAGCTGTTTGGATTTACTCTCACACACTCATTGTAGAGCACCTTGCCGTTGGAACTCTTGCGTCCGCTTACGAAGAGTATGAGGTCGTGGCGTGTGGCAAACTGGGATATGTTAGGCATCCTGTTGGCCACTTGTCGGCAGATGGTGTCGAAGCTCTGGAAGCTGGCTTCAGGTGAGATATGCTCCTGAATATATTCAATGATGCGATGGAACTCGTCGAGTGATTTCGTGGTTTGTGAATAGAGGTAGATGTCACGTGTGAAGTCGAGGGATTTCACATCGTCGAACTTCTCTATGACAATGGCCTTCCCGTTGGTCTGTCCTACAAGTCCGAGCACCTCGGCATGTCCGTTCTTTCCAAAGATTACAACCTGGGCTTTGCTGTCGTTGGTCCATTTGTCCTTTATGCGCTTCTGTAGCTGTAGCACCACAGGACATGTGGCATCGATAATCTCAATGTTGTTGCGTCGGGCGGTCTCGTATGTTGCAGGTGGCTCGCCATGGGCCCTGAGCAGCACTTTCGCATTTTGTAGGTTTGCCAGCTCCTCGTGGTTGATGGTGATGAGACCCATCTGTCGCAGACGGTCACATTCCATACCGTTATGTACTATGTCTCCAAGACAGTAGAGGGTGTTGCCTTTCTGTAGTTCTTCCTCGGCTTTCTTTATCGCTGTGGTAACTCCGAAGCAGAAGCCGCTGCCATTATCTATTTCTATTTGAAACATAGATTAGTGATGTCACTTTTTAAGATGTTGATAATAATCGTCGAGCAGCTGTTGGGCGGCGACGAAAGATGTCTTCTGGCCTGCAAGGACTACTTTCTCTGCTTGCTCCAGCTGTTGTTGTATGAGAGGATTGTTATAGAAGTTCATGCGAAGATGCTCGTTGATGCTCTCATACATCCAGTATTTTGCCTGTTCGTTGCGACGATAGTCGAAATATCCGTTGTCCTTGACGAAGTCTATGTAACTGTATATCATGTCCCATATCTCCTTGATGCCTGTGCCGTAGAAGCCGCTGTAGCAGAGCACCTGTGGCAGCCAGCCGCTGTCAGGCTTAGGGAAGAAATGAAGGGCGTTGCGGAAGTTGGTGGCAGCCATGTGGCAACGGTCAACATTGTCGCCGTCGCACTTATTGATGACTATGCCGTCGCTTATCTCCATGATGCCGCGTTTGATGCCCTGTAATTCGTCGCCTGTTCCCGCAACCTGTATGAGCAGGAAGAAATCGACCATGGAGTGACAGGCTGTCTCACTCTGTCCTACACCCACGGTCTCTACGAAGATTTTGTCGTAGCCGGCAGCTTCGCAGAGGATTATTGTCTCACGCGTCTTGCGTGCCACGCCTCCGAGTGAGCCTGCTGATGGGCTGGGACGTATGAAGGAGTCGGGATGGAGGGCAAGCTTCTCCATGCGCGTCTTATCGCCGAGTATGCTTCCCTTGGTGCGTTCCGATGAGGGGTCGATGGCGAGAACGGCGAGCTTGCCTCCTTTCTCTTTGAGAACGTGCATTCCGAACTCATCGATGGATGTTGACTTGCCTGCTCCTGGCACGCCACTTATGCCTATGCGTATGCTGTTGCCGCTATAGGGGAGAAGTCGCTCAATGACTTCCTGGGCCTGCTTCTGATGGTCGGGGTTGACGCTTTCAACCAGTGTCACAGCCTGTGAGAGTATGGTGACATCGCCTTTGAGGATTCCTTCAACGATGTCGCCTACTGATAGCTGACGACGCTTGTATCTGTTTCTTTGCAGATAGGGGTTGACTATCGATTGTTGCTCTACGCCGCTGTTTACTTGTAATCCTGCATATTCGGCACTGTTCTCTGGATGTTCCATGTAGAATTATTGGTTTAGGTGGAAAATCATTTTACGTTTATTGGTATGATGACCTTTGACTTGTCTGGGTCGTTGGTAATCATTAGGATACGTGGTTTTGAGCGCGACTTCAACAACTGTTCGCGGTCGCCTTTTATCTTCAGTGTGGTGCGCTCGCCAGGGTTGAGCTGTCGCTTGCCAAGTGTTACTTCTAGTCCACGTGTAAACATCTGCATTGATGAAATGTTCAGCGCTGTGCGACCTGTATTTGTTATGGTGATGACGCCTTTCTTTACTTTCTTGCCGTTGACGATTCCGATGGTGACGCTCTCACTTGAGAACTTCATGTGAGGGGCATACTGTTTGTTGCTGCCTTCGAAACTCTTCAGGTCGGGGAGAAGAACCACGGAGATGGGAAGCTCGTTGTCAGGCGTAATCTTGTCGCCAAGATGGCTTGCGAGATATACTGATGTCTGAGTAAGTCCGAAGTCGTGTATATGCTCTGAGTTCAGCGTCACGAACACCTTACCAGCCTGTCCGGGACGAAGCTCCTCTGGCACGCTTACAGCTGTAAGGTAGGGTGGCAGGTGCTGAATGTTTGGCACCATGGGTTTCAAGCTGTTGTTGAGCACGTTGATGACATCCTCAGGATGGTCGCCACGGTTCACGTCGTCGAACTCAAGCACGTTCTTGTCTGCCAGCAGGTTGCCCATAGCGAAAGGATAAGTGCCGCTGTAGTCTTTCACCTCTGTCAGTACCACGCCTGTCATGGTGAGATAGAGGCGGTTGGTGGTTTGTCGTGAGTTGTGTGAGCCTGAATGGCGCTGGTGATAGGTCACGGCAGCCTGCTTCTGGTAATGGCCGAGCATGCGACCGTCATAGACAAGCTTTATCTCGCATTTCTCGCCAGCATTGAGGTCTTTCTTTGCCAGTGTTACCTTCGTACATCCGCAGTCAGCCTTCACGTCGTCGATGACTATTCGCCTTGAGCCATTGTTTTTCAGTTCAAATACGGCTGTTGCCGGCATCCTGTAGCCTGTGCTTCCGCAGTCTATGGCGTCTTTTGTCGCCACGAGTGACTGTCCTTTCGCTGCTCCTAATGGAAGCAGCAGCATTGTTAGTCCTATTATCAGTCTGTTCATGTCTTCTTTATTTCTCAACATTAAGTTTTACCGACCCCGTCATTCCACGATATTCAGGAGCGTAGGCACAGCCAACGGTGCATGTGCCTGTCTCGTAGATGCCTGGACGGTCTATGTAGTATTCTGTCTCTATGACATGCTTTCCTTTTCGCATCATGTCAAAGAAGTAGTGAGTGGCGTTGTCGCGTGGCGAACAGTAGGCACCGTTTTGATAGCCGCTGAGCTGTTTCACTGGCTCCATGCAGGCTGCACGCTTGTCCACAATCTGCACGAAGTCATAGTCGCGGTCGGCTGTGATAGTTAGGCGCACCTTTATGCGATCGCCGACTTTTAGAGGTGAGAGGTTAGAGGTTAGAGGTGAGAGGTGAGAGGTGAGAGGTGAGAGGTCGGATTTGAGTATCTCGCGCTTCACACTGATGCCGCTCTTCTGGTCGCTGATGTCGGCTGTGGGCTGCATGAACTGGGCATAGACAGCGCCCCAGCTGGTACCTTCAGAGGTCTTCTCGGCTGTGAGCTTCTTTTCATTGTTATATGTCTGGGAAGTCTTAACATAACCAATACCGGCTGTTGCCTTGCTCGTCTCAAGGGGTTTGCCATCAATGCGGAGAGCTGTGCTTGGTTGAGGCTTTAGCTTCTTACTGTTTCCGTTGAGGAAGGCATAGATGGCGTTCACGCTGTTTATTGGCGTGTCCCAAGCCTGTGTGCGCTTCTCCTGAAGCAGCCAACGGCGCATCTCGTCAATGGTCTTTGTGTCGTTAGGCGTGAGTTCCTGTATGGCTTCTATTGCAGCGACCTGTGTGGGTATGCGGTAGTCGTACCATGAGTAGCTGGCACGCTGTGTGTTATAGAAGCGTCCCATTTCCTCTTTATATACGGTGTATTCTTTCAGACTCTTAATGTACTGAGGCGAGTTAAGTATGATAGCTGACATGGCCTTCTCGTAGATGGTCTGATTCTTGATGTCCTTCTTAAGCAGTTTCTTCAGGTAGTCCTGTGCCTCTTCCGTCTTTGCGTCAGAATAATTATTGTTGAGACGAGTGATATAGAGATATTGTAGAGCTTTGAAGGTGGGGAAGTGCTGCTTAACACCCTTCTTCTCCTGCTTCTTCATTTCGGCAACCATCTCTATTATCTCTTTGTCCATGTACTCTATGGCTCTATTGAGCATTTGTCTAAATTGTTCCTGCTTGCCCGTAAGCTTCTTTAGGCGCACAAGCATCTCGCTTACCTCAACAGTCATGTAGAATGAGCTTGGCATGCCTTCCCACCAGCTCCAAGAACCATCGGCATTTTGTAGCTTCCTCAGTTGGCTAAGTGCAGCTTCGATGCGATGCTCCATCTTGTTGCCATCAAAGAAGTCGCTGAGGCGCTGCTTCTGTTCGGCTTCGCGCTCAGCATCGAGCACCCAAGGAGTCTCGTTAAGAAGGATGTCTTTCAGCTCCTGGTTGTTCTGAAGCGAAGAGTTAAGCGATGAGTACGTGCCTTTAGCATCGGCTGCAGCATCCTTCTCTTCCATCTTCCACATGTCAAATGTCTGTTTGGCCTGTGGATTCTGACTTATTATGTGCTTGCCGAGGCAGTTGGCATAGAGCGATACAGCCTGACTGATGGCATTCTTCTCGTTGGGAGTGCCAAGGGTAGGAAGCGACTGAATCATCAGCCATGCAGGACTGTTGGTATATTCGACTGTGAGTCGCGTCTGATTTGCGTTCTGTGGATAGAGCTTCGCAAGGTCTATGGTCTTAGTGCCTGGCTCATTCTGCGTGAATGGTACTGTAACAGTTACGCGTTCGCGGTTTGACAGTATAGGAAGATAGTTCTGCTCTCCGTCGCTGAAGGTCTTTCCGCTGATGCTCATCTTGCAGATGAGAAGCGAGTAGTTGACAAAGGCAGATCCATCAAGTTGGAAGGCAATAGCGTTTGACTTATTCGCTTGGAGCGTTTGGTAAGAACGCTCGTCGTAAACTACCTGATCGCTTTCGGGGTCGATTAGCTGAAGGCGTACGGTTCCGCTAAGCTCATTGTCAGTCATGTTTGATACGCGTGCAGAGATAGTGGCTTTGTCGCCAACACGCAGGAATCGCGGCATGTTGGGCTGTATCATTACGTCCTTCTGGGCAATGGCCTCTCCTTCTATATAGCCGTGCATCATGTCCTTCGTGTGGGCAATGCCCATGAAGCGCCATGTGGTGAGGCTCTCAGGCAGAGTGAACTTGATGCTGACTGTGCCTGTGGTGTCTGCTGTCAGCTGTGGATAGAAGAATGCCGTCTCCTGCAGGTTCGTTCTAACTGGTACGTCGGCATTTGGTTCTTCGCTGACACCAGACTCTTCTGCATCGGATTTGAGGTCGGCTTCTTCGCTCTCAACGTTGGCTGCTGAAGAATCAAAAGACTTCCGCTTTTGTAAAGCGACCTCGTTTAAAACCATACTACTTTCATCTGCTGTAGCTCCTATGGCAAAAGACTTTCTTGTGCTTGCTGCTTTGTACACCATAGGATATGAGATGAATGAATAGGGTAGGCACTCTGTATCGAAATGGCTGAAGTCAAGAGATTTAACATCCAGATAGCCTTCGTGCTTTGAACCATTACAACTTATGTGCCCCCACTCGCTGAAGTTCCAGCTTAGTGATGGCATTGACAGCCAAGTATAGGGCTCGAGTCGCCATACTTGCTTGCCTGTAATCTGGTCGAGGCTCTTGTCGTAGAGAGTGGCAAGAAGATTGACTCTTAGAGGTGAGAGGTTCTTTGCAAGCAAAGCGTCGCTTCGCGCCGAGCGAGAGGTGAGAGGTGAGAAATTGGAGGATGGAGTCTCAATCTTTAGTGTCCACTCTTCCTGCTGGCCAGGGGTGAGACGGTCGCGGAAGGTCTCCCATCTCATCTTCAGTTTTTTGTCAGGTAGCGGACGCTTTATCTGAATGCTATTGGTATAGGTCTTGCCATCGCGCATCCAGGCATAGCAGAACGTCAGTCCGTTACCGTATTCGGACTTGTATGTTAGCTTGCGGTTGAAGAGCTCGTTATCACAGTCAACAGCACCTTTCTCAATAATCTCGTTGCCAGCAGCAAACGTATAGATGATATGTACGTCGCGCGAAGAGCCTACCTGAAGTGTAACTGTTTTACCATCGTCAGGGAACTGCGTGTCCGACACGTAGAACCATTCGTCGGTATCGGTGGCAGGACGCTTGTCATCAAGCGAGAAGATGGTGAACTCATGGCGTAGAGTGTCTTTGTCGTAATAGGCTGTCAGCTCGTGCTTTCCGCTCTTCAGCTTAGGAAGGACGATAGTTGCACCAGCTTTTACGGAAAGCTTCTTTCCGTTGTCAATGCTGTAGCTCACCATTGCATCAACCTCGTTGCCAGCAGCGTTAAGTACATGAAGCTTGTACTGTGCATCGCTCTCTGCCAGAATCTTTTCTGGAATGTCTGTGGTGACAATGGTCTTACGATTTGACAAAGGCAATGTGAGCTTGCCGTTTCGCGTCTCTCCGCTCATGTCGGTAACGTCGGCGCTGACCACGAAGTTACAGAAAAGAGGAGACCTGCTTTCTGGCATGACAAAAGGCACCTTCACTTCAAACGTTCCGTCGTCGCCAGTAGTTGCTTCACCGTTTAGGATGCTTCCGTAAAGATTGCTTTCGCCAGCGAAGCCTTGTTGCCAGTAGCGTGAATAGGACACCCACCAGAAAGCCATGTTGCGGTCAATAGTGTATTTTACCTTGGCTCCCTGTATGGGCACACCGCTATAGGTGCGGGCCGTGGCGCGAACGGTGAGGGTATCGCCATCCTTGTAGTCTTTGTCAACTTTTTCGAATTCAACATAGAATGTAGGACGCTTGTATTCCTCTACGCGGAACGACTTTGAGCCTCGTCCTTCGATGACAATGCTGTATTGTCCTGTAAGTCCTGATGAGGGCAGAGTAAAATCTGTGTTTACCACGCCCATCTCGTTTGTCGTGAGGTCTCGCTCGGCAATAGTCCTGTAGTTGGCATCGTGAAGATTAACCTTAACTGCTTTGTTTGCCACAACCTCATGTTCGAAACCTTTTTTCGTGTCATAGCATACCACTGCTACCTGTACGGTCTGTCCTGGACGATAGATGGCGCGATCAGTATAGATGGCTGCGTTTTCCCTTGTTCGGTCGTTTTCATAATAGCTGAAACGTCCGTAGGTGTCCTGTTCAGGACATGAGCTGTCATCCTTAGTTGTGGCATACAAATAGTCTGGCTGTGAGTCGGACTTGTAATGGTAGATGCATTCACCGTTCTTGTCTGTTGTCAGCGTGGCAATAGTCTTATGCGGCTTCCTGTATCCGTTGTTTTTCCTCAGTTGCAGCTTTGCTCCAGCTATTGGCTTTCCTGTTATAGCGTCAACAGCTACATATCGTGTCTTGTTGCCAGGCAGGGACTGAGTCAGCCCCCTTACTCTGCTGATAAAGAATAGCGCACGCGACACCTCTGTCTGTGGCTCCGTCTTCACCTCCATCATGTAGACTCCTACTGGCAGTCCGTCAAGTGTTAGCGTGTCGTTATACAACTCGTAATCCTTCTTACCGCTATATTTACGCGTTATCGTTAGTTCTGGCTTTTTGGCAAGAAGTGACTTCAGCTGTTTGTAGTCTTCCTTATCGTTAGGATTGAGTTTTGTGTCTCCATTTGCATTAACCTTGAAGATGTTGATGGAAATATCGTTGATGCCGCGCAGGCTACTTAAAAACAATTTCTGCTGTCTGTTCGGAAAATAGACCTGATGTTCCAGCGTGGCACGGAATTGAAGTGATGTCAAGGCACGGCGATAGTTGCGCAGCTCGTTCATTCGCTGCCATGAGCCCCATCGGCTTAGTGCTTCGTCAATATATTCTATCTTCTGCTGTGTGCTTGCATTGGTGTGACCTTTCATGAACTCATAGCGTACGATAGCCACCTCACCACATTCTTGCAGGTCGGCATACTGATTGGCAAGTGAGTCGAGACTGCGGATGTAAGCCGATTCTGAATAAGGCTTCCTTCCACTGGGCGCACCATCCTTTATCATATAGAGCGCACTGAACAATTGTGCACGACGATTATCCGTTGTCATGTAATAATCGTGCATGGCCTTAAATTGTTTAGTCTCATGTCCTATGAGGCTAAGCAGGTCGTCACCATAAACATTACTGCTACTGCCTTTTATCACGAAAGGCTCGTAAATATCGGCCTTTACTGCAGCCAGAGCAGCAGGATTCTCAATGGCTTTGCTGAAATAGTCCTTGTAAATCTTTCGCCAGTCAGTACTGAGCGTCGTGTTTTCTTCATAGATCTTTCCTAATACAGCATAATAGACAGCCTTCAGCGGCGTGTCCTTCACATTCTCTGCCTTTTTCTGAAGTCTGATAACTTCAACTTCCAATGAGTCAGGATCGATGGCGCATTGCAGACGTGCTATAAGCACACCAGCCTTTAGCAGATGACCGTATGCCTTTTCACGTTCGGCTTTCTTCTCTATCTGTTTGAGAATACTTATCTGAGTCTGTGGCAGATCCTTTTTTGCAGCATCGTCAGACTGCTTCCACAACTGTGTGAAGCTTTGTCCGCTTACTGTTGTAGCGAATAAAACAAGTGTGAGAATATGTATAATCAGTCTCTTCATGTATGCGCGTACTTTTATTTATAGTATGGAATTCTGCTACAAAGTTAGTAATTTCATTTGTTATTGAACACAAAACGCCAAATATTTAATTTTTTATTACAATGTATATATTTCGAAAACATAGTGAGACATAATGCGAAACGTCTTTCACGAAGTTCTGCTACTTTTGCAGACAAATTGCTAACAACTAAAAAAGTAAACCTTTAAATCATGAAACGTTCACTACTTTTCCTGCTGTTGTCAGTCTTTGCGCTGATGGTTAAGGCCGACAATATCACCGTCGATGGAACATCGCGAAACTACATCGTCTATGCACCAAGCAATCTGGGAGCAAAGCGCCCACTGCTCATCTCCTGTCACGGAATGAACCAGGATGCCAACTATCAGAAGAATATGCTGAAGATTGAGTCGGTGGCTGACACAGCTAAATTCGTAACGGTGTTCCCTAACGGCATTGATAAGGGATGGGATATATCAGGCGACCGTGACATCAAATTCGTTACTGCTATCATCGACAAGATGATTAATCAGTATGACATCGATCCCAACTGCGTGTATCTCTCAGGCTTTTCAATGGGTGGCATGTTCACATATCATGCCATGAACAAGATAGCTGACAAGATAGCTGCCTTTGCTCCTATAAGCGGCTATCCACTTGGAGGCGGCAACTTTACCAGTTCGCGCCCTGTGCCCATCATCCATACTCATGGTACTGGCGACGATGTGGTGACCTTTAGTGGTGTGCAGAGCATCCTTAACGGATGGATTAACCGTAACCACTGTTCTACGACTCCTGTCGTCACACAGCGCTATCGCGGTGCTGGTCATATCACACGCCGTGTATGGGGCAATGGCGATGACGGCGTTGAGGTTGTATTGATGGAGTTGGCCGACAAAGGTCACTGGATTTCTAATGATAATGGCGTCCTTACAGGCGATGAGATATGGAAGTTCTGTAAGCGCTACTCTCTTCAGTTGAAGAACCCACAGGTACGCATTACCTCTCCGAAGAGCCCCATGACGTATGTCACAATGGGTGGAAAAACACAGCTTGACGACCTGACGATTACTGCAACAGCGAAAGATCCTGATGGCGGAACCATTGAAAAGGTGGAGTTCTATGATGGCAAAACACTCCTTGCAACAGTTGATGCCGAACCTTACACAGCTACCGTCTCCAACCTGAAGGCAGGAGCGCACAACATTCGTGTGGTTGCTACAGACAACGAAGGAAATGTGGGTGAGTCAACGACTGTTATTACTATTGTAGAGCCGGCAGGCGCAACAGCCTACGTAATAAGTAATGTGTTCACTACCGACGGAAGCGTGCCCGAAGGGTGGGTGACTTATGACGGTAAGGAGAAGCGCGTGGGCTATAGCGATGGCTACTCACAGGGCAGTCGCATTATGCATCTTACTGCTGACCAGAAAGATTTTGAATGGGGACTATATACTCGAAATGTGGAGGGAAATGCTCGTGCTGGATATGCACGCTTCGGATCCAAGGAGACAACGATGGTACTCACGCTCAACCCTGGTAACTATGAACTGACACATCGCGTTGCCAACTGGAACATACCCTCGTTCTCACCTATACGCGTTGCCGTAGAGGATATAAACGGTAAGACCATTCAGGAGGAAGCCTTCACACCAACAGCAAATGTAGGCAACAGCAAGACAAGCTCGTTTAGTGGCACTACCACAGGTCGTTTCCGTTTCAATATTCTTGAGACGACACGCTGTCAGGTGACCTTCTATACTTCCGACGGCGCGTGGAGCGACCTCATCATAGGTAGGGCGACTGTAGCACGAAAAGGCGTTGTGCCATCGGCTATTGAGGAGGTGAACAACGAGAATGATAAGCTGTCACTCGACAAGTGTGACCTCTATGACCTCCAGGGACGTCTCGTTACAGGAAAAGCCTCTAAAGGCGTGTATGTTGCATGTCCTGAAGGAGAGAAACTGCATGACGGCAACGCTAGGAAAATCCTCGTGAAATGACGAGATAATACATCTAAATCAAAAAAACGAGAGGAAAAATCAAATAACAATATTTTCGTATTGTTTGTTTTAGTACTTTTGCAATCACTAACTGATTTGCTATTACTAAAACAAACAATATGGAAACAAAGAAATGTTTTTTTGCCGTAGATCTTGGAGCTACAAGTGGCAGAACCATCATTGGCTCTATCAACGATGGACATGTTGAACTGGAAGAAATAACACGCTTTCCAAACAACCTGATAGAGCAGGGTGGTCACTACTATTGGGACATCTACGCTCTTTACTTCGAGATAATTCGCGGCTTGCGCGAAGTGGCAAACCGCAACATAGAGATAACATCGATAGGCATTGATACATGGGGCGTTGACTTCGTGTTTATTGGCGATGATGGCGCTATCCTGCGTAATCCGCGTGCCTATCGTGACCCCATCACTTTCGACGCAATGGATGACTATCTGAAGCATGTCATCTCGAAGCGTGAGGTCTATGACATAACAGGCATACAGTTCCTTAATTTCAACTCCATCTTCCAGCTTTACGCCATGCAGCGTGAGGGCAACACAGCATTGAAGAACGCTTCGAAGATACTCTTCGTGCCCGATGCACTGTCGTGGATGCTCACTGGCAACGAGGTGTGCGAATATACCATCGCTTCTACGTCGCAGCTCCTTGATCCCCGCACAAAGCAGCTCGACGAGCGTCTGCTCGCTTCCATCGGACTTACACGTTCGAAGTTCGGACGTGTGGTGAAGCCAGGAACTGTCGTTGGCGTGCTCACTGAAGAGGTGCAGCGTCTCACAGGCTTAGGACAGGTGCCCGTCATCGCCGTTGCAGGTCATGACACAGGCTCAGCAGTCGCTGCTGTACCTGCGAAGGACGAGAATTTCGCTTATCTGTCGAGTGGAACTTGGAGCCTCATGGGTATTGAGACAAAGGATGCCATCATCAGCGATCTCTCCTATGAGCGTAACTTCACCAACGAGGGAGGCATAGAGGGTACTACACGTTTCCTTAAGAATATATGTGGCATGTGGCTCTATGAACGCTGTCGTCTGGAGTGGCCAGAGGAAGTACGCAAGCTCTCTCATCCAGAGTTGCAGGGACAGGCTATGGGCGTTGAGCCCTTCCGTTCGCTCATCAACCCCGATGACCCGATGTTTGCTGCGCCCACGTCAATGATTGGTGCCATACAGACCTATTGCCGTGAGAGCCATCAGCCCGTGCCGGAGACACCGGCAGAGATATGCCGTTGCATCTTTGACTCGCTTGCCCTTCGCTATCGTCAGGTGTTCCAGTGGATGCAGGAGTTCGCTCCTTTCAAGCTCGATGTGCTCCATATCATCGGCGGCGGTTCGCTGAACAAGTATCTGAACCAGTTTACTGCCAACTCTACAGGTGCCACCGTCCTTGCAGGACCTCAGGAGTGTACTGCTCTTGGCAACATCATGCTTCAGGCAAAGACAGCCGGCATGGTGAGCGATATATGGGAAATGCGTAAGATTATTGCCGATTCCATCGAACTTGTGAAGTATGAACCACATGATCGTGCAACATGGGACATGGCGTTCGACCGCTACCTCAGCATCGTCAATGGTGTCATAAACGGCAAGGAAGAAACCGAGAAGTTGTTTAAGTGAGAGGTAAGAGAAAGAGATTATTTTTAATATAAAAACAATATTATTTATGAAAGCTAATTTAATAGAACAGGCTTATGCCGTAGCGAAAGAGCGCTATGCAGCCATTGGTGTTGACACCGACGCAGTACTTGACCAGCTCCAGAAGCAGCAGATTTCTCTGCACTGCTGGCAGACCGACGACGTCGTTGGTTTCGAGCGCAACGATGCCCTCTCTGGCGGTATCCAGACTACAGGTAACTATCCTGGTCGTGCACGTAACATCGACGAGGTGCGCAAGGACATCGAGTTTGTGAAGACGCTCATCGCAGGTAACCATCGTCTGAATCTCCACGAGATCTACGGTGACTTCGGAGGACAGTTCGTTGACCGCGACCAGGTGGAAGTAAAGCACTTCCAGAGCTGGATTGACTGGGCCAAGGAGAACAACATGAAGCTCGACTTCAACTCCACCTCGTTCTCACACCCCAAGAGCGGTGACCTCACCCTTTCTAACCCCGACAAGAGCATCCGCGACTTCTGGATTGAGCACACCAAGCGCTGCCGCCGCATCGCCGACGCCATGGGTAAGGCACAGAACGACCCATGTATCATGAATATCTGGGTGCACGACGGTTCAAAGGATATGCCTGTTCAGCGCAAGAAGTATCGTGAGATACTCGCTGCTTCTCTCGATGAGATTATGGAGGAGAAGCTCGATGGCGTGAAGAACTGCTTCGAGGCTAAGCTGTTCGGCATCGGTCTGGAGAGCTATACCGTTGGTTCACACGACTTCTACACAGCTTACTGCGCTACACGTAAGCAGATGTACACCCTCGACACCGGCCACTACGAGCAGACAGAGAACGTCAGCGACTTCGTTTCTACACTGCTGATGTATGTCCCTGAGCTTATGCTCCATGTCTCTCGTCCTGTTCGTTGGGACTCTGACCACGTAACCATCATGAATGACCAGACCCTCGATCTCTTCAAGGAGCTTGTTCGTTGCGATGCCCTTGACCGTGCTCACGTAGGTCTCGACTACTTCGATGCTTCTATCAACCGCATCGGTGCATACCTCGTTGGTACACGTGCCACACAGAAGTGCATCCTTCAGGCACTCCTCGAGCCAAAGGCAAAGCTTCGTGAGTATGAGAACAATGGTCAGTACTTCGAGCGTCTCGCTCTCATGGAAGAGGCTAAGTCTATGCCATTCGGCGCTGTGTTCGACTACTTCAACCTGAAGAACAACGTACCTGTTGGTGAGGAGTACATCCAGTGCATTCAGCAGTACGAGAAGGACGTAACATCAAAGCGCTAATCTCACGTCCTTTGATAAATCATTTTGCGGCTGTTAGGCATCATGCTTAACAGCCGCAAGTCCTTTTTTATTATAATATCATAAAACCAATCGTTAGTGGCAAAGCGTCAGCCTCTCAGGCTGTCATTTTATCACTAACGATTATTTTTCTGCGTTTTTTCTTGCATTTGCCTCTTTCGTTTAGTATCTTTGCCAACTAAAAATGATTGTACAGATGAATCTACAAAAAAAATAAGAGATGGATGCTAAAAAAACAGTGACGGTGACAGCGTGACAGCACGTTTCCTGAAACTATACGCGTACCGCGCGCGTATACGCAGTACGCATAATACTTTTTAAAATTCTGCTGTCACGCTGTCACTGTCACTGGTTAGAGGTTAGAGTTAAGAGGTAAGAAGTCCTTTGCAAGTAAAGTTTAACATCTCTCTGAGTAAAGTTAAACTTCTCTTTGAGCAAAGTTAAACTTCTCTTCGAGTAAAGTTAAACTTTTGTGTAGAAGAATATTTCCTCATTATTTCTTTCTTAGTGTTTCCACTATGCGTGCCATCTGGTCTGGAATGCGTATCTGCTGTGGGCATTTAGACAGGCATACCTCACAGTCTTGACAGCGCGAAGCCCATGTCTTCTCGTCGGGTAGGGCGGCACGATAGCCTTCGGTGAACTGCTGCTTGCGTGAGGAATAGTCGCTGCTGCCGGCATCAGGTAATGGGAGAACGTGCTCGTTGACAGCCTGATTGTAGTAGGCGAAGTTACCAGGAATGTCAACACCATAGGGACAAGGCATGCAGTAGGCGCAGGTGGTGCACGGAATGGTGGGGAAGCCTGCCATCTGGTCGGCAATCTCGGCAAGCAGTTTGTTCTCGCTCTCTGAGCATGGGACAAGTGGCGAGAATGTCTTTACGTTATCTTCGAGATGTTCCATCAGGTTCATGCCGCTTAGGGTGGTGAGCACGTTGTCGTAGCTGCCTACCCAACGGAAAGCCCAGCGTGCAGTGCTGTCGTCAGGATGTACGGCTTTCAGTTTCTCTGTCAGCTCGGGTGCCATGCGCCCGAAGGCTCCACCACGCAGAGGTTCCATGATGACGCATTGCACTCCAGCCTTCTCACATTTGTTGTATAGATATTCCGCGTCGGCATCATGACGGCGTCCCTGTCGCAGTGAGGCATGGCGCCAGTCGAGGAAGTTCATCTGAATCTGTACGAAGTCCCAGTGGTATTCGTCCTGGCGGTCGAGGAGGTAGTCGAAGTCACCCACATTGCCATGATAAGAGAATCCGAGGTGCTTGATGCGTCCTGCCTCGCGTTCTTTCAGAAGGAAGTCAAGCACTCCGTTGTCGAGGAAACGTCCTTTGAGCGTCTCCATGCCTCCGCCGATGCTGTGAAGCAGATAGTAGTCGATATAGTCAACCTTCAGTCGCTCAAACGAACGTTCATACATGCGCTTTGAGGCGTCAAAGCTCCATGAGCGGTTGTTCTGGTTCGACATCTTTGTCGCTACATAGAACTTCTCTCTGGGATGTCGCGCGAGAGCATTACCAGTAAGCACTTCCGATTGGCCACCCATGTACATGGGGGCTGTGTCGAAATAGTTTACTCCGTGCTCTATGGCATAGTCCACCAAGGTGTTCACTTGCTCCTGATCGTTTGGCAGTCGCATCATGCCGAAGCCTAAAAGCGAGATGAGCTCGCCAGAGCCGTTCTGCACACGATAGGTCATGGCTTTCTCGTCAGTATCCTTGTCCTTCTGCTTCTTGTCTATAGCCAGAGCGTAGAGTGGGTTCATTGCAAGCATTGCTATTGCTGAGCCGGCACCAATGCCAAGTTGTCTGAGAAATTCGCGGCGGCTAATGTCTTTTTCCTCCATAGTCAGTTTAGTATTTGTTCGTTGTTTGATGAGGTTAGGTGTTGCAAAAATACATAAAATTTTAATAAACCGTACAATCGTAGAGCGAAATTTTGCGCTTTCGAAAATTATTTTGTACGATTACTAAAAGTTTTTTTGCCATATTATTTGGTCTTATTCTGAAAAAGCGTACCTTTGGAGGCAAAACTTATGATACAACTAAGCATTATTGTTCCCGTCTACAACGTAGAGCCTTACATCCGGGCCTGCATGGAGAGCATCTTCATGCAAGGCTTAGACGAGACATGCTTTGAAGTCATCATAGTCAACGACGGAAGTACGGATTGTAGTATGGAGGTCATTCAGGACATCATCAGTCAGCACGCCAATATTACGGTGATCAATCAAGAAAACCTTAGCCTCTCAGTAGCCCGCAATAAAGGTATTGCCATTGCCAAAGGGGAGTACATTCTGATGCCGGACTCCGATGACTTACTCATTGAGAACAGCCTCAAGCCATTGCTGGAGAAGGCGCTGGAAACCAAAGTAGACCTTGTTGTTGCCGACTTTCTTGAAATTGAAGACAAAGATATGTCTAAGTTCACCGGAGTCGTTCAAAAAGAGTTTTCCGTACAAGAGAAAACAGGCCAACTACTCTTTTTAGAAGACCTGAATCCATGGCAATGCTATATATGGCGAACACTTTTCAGAAGAGAATTTCTCCATGATAATCACATTAGGTTTATCAGTGGTATCAACCTTCAAGATGTTCCTTTTACGCACAAATGTTATTTAAATGCTCAGAGATGCCTAAGAACAACATGGTTGCTTAATATCTATAGGAAGAACCGTCCAGGAGCGGCGACAACATTTTTCAATGTTGAAAAATCGAGAAGCTATTCTATAGCAATGGATGCCACATGGAATTTAAGGATGATTATGGGGCTTTCTCCCGATGTACTATATAAATTAGAAGAAGACGTATATATGACTTTTACTGCGATGGTATATCATACTATATATATGCTGAAAAAAAGAGGAGACAGACACAAAGTTTTTGACATTTTGAAGTTTGAGGCTCCCCAACTGGATTTCACCCATGGAACCAAACAAAAGGTGACATCCTTCATGATTCGGCATCTGCCATATCTCTATATTGATCTCTTTTATTTATACGTTCAACTCGTATATAGAAAAGTATGGAAAATATGGGCTCGCCAGTAAATCCCCCTCAAAATTTCTCAGATTTGCATAAACCTCATTTATCGGATTTCCCCGTTTTTCCTCTGATTGCCTTTATTTATGGGCTTTCTTGCGTTAATCTTCCGAAAATGCTTTTCTATTTCAGCATTATATAGTATATTTGCAACGATTTTTATTAGAAATAGGTAAAAATGAAAAGACTTTTTCTTATCATGGTGCTCGCCCTCATGACTGGGCTGGCACAGGCACAAAACATTTTGGGTAAGTGGATTACTGAGGCCGGTGATGCACAAGTCGAGATCTATCGTCAGGGCGATAAGTTCAACGGTAAGATTGTGTGGCTGGCTCAAGGACCTGAGACAACTGACAAGCATAATCCCGACGCAAAGCTTAAGAGTCGTAAGCTGATGGGTGTCAACATCCTGTCGAACCTCGCAAAGAAAGGTGACAAATGGGAGGATGGTAGCATATACAATCCCAAGAATGGCAAGAGCTACAAGTGTAAGATGTGGATGGAGAAGGATAAGCTGAAGGTGAGAGGCTATCTGGGTCCGTTCTATGAGACACAGACGTGGACGAGAAAACAATAAAATATAATACAACTTTCGCATGTATATAACGACCACGAATTTCACGAATTTCACGAATATTTCTATGCAGAACGACTTGAAAACTATGCACCGTAGATGCAACGAATTAAACGAATTGGCTGGCTCAGCAAGGAATCGCTGGCGATTCCTATTCGTGTGATTTGTTATAAATTCGGTTATTGTGTGCAGCAATAAATTCGTTCAATTCGTGTAATTCGTGGTTAAAAAACAATTTGAGAAACTTGAATAAATATAAAACATTAAACAACTAATTGTAATACTAAAACAATGGAAATCGTTATCGGACTATTGATTATCGCTGTTGGCGCGTTCTGCCAAAGTTCATGTTATGTACCTATTAATAAGATCAAAGACTGGTCGTGGGAAAGCTACTGGATCGTTCAGGGCGTGTTCGCATGGTTGGTGCTGCCGTTCCTAGGCGCACTTTTGGCTGTGCCGGAAGGACAGTCGCTGCTCGGACTCTTTGCTTCAGCACCATCATTCAACGTATGGATGACCATTCTCTTTGGTGTGCTTTGGGGCGTTGGCGGACTGACGTTTGGTCTGTCTATGCGCTACCTGGGTGTAGCTCTTGGACAGAGCATCGCCCTTGGCACATGTGCCGGACTGGGTACCATCATGGGACCAGTGCTGCTTAACATTTTCTTCCCTGAGCTGAATGCACTTGACTCTCTGACCTTCTCAGTGATTCTGGGCGTGGTGGTGACACTGCTTGGCATCGCCATCATCGGTGTGGCTGGCTCTATGAAGTCAGCTGCGCTGTCAGAAGAAGAAAAAAAGGCTGCAGTGAAAGACTTCAATTTCCCCAAGGGCCTGGCCATCGCATTGCTGGCTGGCTTTATGAGCGGTTGCTTCAATGTAGGTCTGGAGTTTGGCAAGGACATTAACTTTGGCGAACTGACCGACCCGATGTTCCGCACTCTGCCAGCCACTCTGCTCGTCACCTTCGGCGGTTTTATAACCAACATGATTTACTGCTTCTATCAGAACCAGGTGAACAAAACTTGGGGTGACTATAAAAAGACTGGCGTATGGGCAAACAACCTGCTGTTCTGTCTGCTAGCAGGCGCACTGTGGTACTCACAGTTCTTTGGACTGTCTTTGGGCAAAGGCTTCCTAACAGAATCTCCCACAATGCTGACGCTCTCGTTCTGCATCCTCATGGCACTCAACGTGACTTTCTCAAACGTGTGGGGCATCATACTCAAAGAGTGGAAGGGCTGTTCGCAGAAAACCATTGCTGTACTCGTCTGTGGCATCGTGGTTCTGGTCATCTCATGCTTCCTACCGCAGCTGATTTAGAGGTGATTTCTCACTTCTCACCTCTCACCTCTAACAACTAACCTCTATTATTAAATAATACAACTTTCGCATGTATATAACGACCACGAATTTCACGAATATTTCTATGCAGAACGACTTGAAAACTATGCATCGTAGATGCAACGAATTAAACGAATTGGCTGGCTCAGCAAGGAATCGCCAGCGATTCCTATTCGTGTGATTTGTTATAAATTCGGTTATTGTGTGCAGCAATAAATTCGTTCAATTCGTGTAATTCGTGGTTAAAAAACAATTTGAGAAACTTGAATTAAATAATTAAAAACCGGAAACTATGGACTGGAACAGCGTACCTACGAGTGAGATCCTTGAAAGAATAGCGGACTATTCTGATGACAAGAAAGAGAATATCCTCTGTGATTATATCACCAACAAATATCAACTGCTGCAGGATGAGCCGCTGACAGCCCTACCGTTGGTGGAAGCCTATGCCAGCATCAAGGAAGCCTGCTTAGATGATGGCGGCTATGATGAACAGAGCACAGAGTACATGTATAACGATCTGGTGTTTCTCTCGCTCTGGTTAGCTGACATCTATTTCTACTATATGGACGATCTGGATAAGGTAGCAGAACTTCTCCAAAAGGTTCATAGTTTGCTGGGCCATTACGACGGCACGTACGTCAAGGGATTCCGTGATGACAATATAAAAAAACTACACGAGATGGAAGAAAAACTGAAGAAGGCCAACGAGGTGATTGACATCGACCGTACTATTCCCATACCGCAGAAGTTGGAGGATTATCTGGCGCTGCTGGAGAAGAAACGCGTGTATAAAGAGAAATGCATGAATCATGTGGGACATGTCAACCACTATGGCTATCTCTTCACAGGTAACAGCGGCACTGGTAAACGTACGGCTGCCCAGCGACTCTTTGCTGCGCTGAAAGCCATAGCCCCGAATACCAGGAAGATGGTGGAGATTCCTGCCATACAGATGTTTGACCCGAGCACAGGTTTTTCCCTTATCAATGATAAGATTGGTGAGAATACCAACAGCCTTATATATATAAGCGGTGCGGAGGACTTGAGCATGAAAGGATTGTTGGCACAGACTGGCATTGAGATACTGGCCAACAAACTGAAGACTGAGCCATCGGTGACTTGTGTGCTGGCAGGTCCGAAAGATGAGCTCATCCAACTCGTGAACTCCTGTCAGCCGGCAAAGGATATCTTCATCCACCGTTTCCACTTCGATGACTTTGCGCCTGACCGCCTGACAGATATGGCACGTGCCTATGCCGATGACAACGGCTATCAGTTCACACCAGATGCTGTCGAGGGACTGCGTGCCTATTTCGGCCATGAGTATAAGCTGCGTGGTAATGACTTCGGCAATATCCATCTGGCTCATAACACCATTGATGACAAGATACTGCCATCACTTATAAGCCGCATGGTGAAGGCCGACGGTGAGATGAACGGTGACGCAGAGGAAAGCACACTTATCACCATTGATGATATACCAAAGATTCGTCATCGTGACCCTCAGAAAGCTATTGAGCGCCTGGAGTCGCTTGTTGGACTGGACAATATCAAGAAGAGCATCATGGCACATGCCAGTCTGGTGAACCTCAACCGCCTCCGCATGGAGCTGGGACTCTTCAACCACATGCCGCCTATGCACATGGTATTCACAGGAAACCCTGGTACGGGTAAGACAACTGTTGCAGAGCTGATAGGTGAGATTTATCACGGCATGGGAGTGCTGTCGTCAGGACATCTTGTCGAGGTGGACCGCTCTAAGCTTGTAGGACAGTTTCTCGGAGATACTGAGAAGAACACACTCAATGCAATAAAGAGTGCTGCCGGTGGCGTGCTTTTCATTGATGAGGCCTATAACCTCTTCACCAACGACCCTGACCGCCGCGATTTCGGCCATCGCGTCATAGAGACGCTGCTCACCTATCTGAGCATGGAGCAGACCAACATGATTGTCATATTAGCTGGCTATACCGTGGAGATGGAACATCTGCTGCAGTCGAACCCAGGATTGAAGTCACGCTTCTCCTATGTGTTCCACTTCAATGATTACACGCCCGAGCAACTTCTGAAGATTGGCGGCTTCGTCATGAAGAAGGAACAGTATGAGATAACGCCTGAGGCAGAGAAGAAACTGGCACAGTATGTCATCAATGCCTATAGCCACAAGGACGAACACTTCGGCAACGGCCGTTTCATAACACGACTGCTTACCACAAAGATTATTCCTGCTGTCAGCGACCGTCTTTATTCGAGATCTGCTGATAGCATCACGCGTAAGGACCTCGTGACGATAACCGAGGCTGACGTGCCCGAGATAGAAGAGAATAAGAAACTGTTGTCGTGGGACGGCGCCATCATCGATGATGCTATGGATCAACTCAATGAACTGGCTGGTCTTGACAATGTGAAGAAGGCACTCAACGAGTATGTCGTCATGCTGAAGGCAAACTACAATAGCAAGACTCCGATGACAGGTAACCATATGATGTGGAACTTCCTTGGAAACACAGGCACCGGCAAGAGCACCGTGGCAGAGATTCTCTGTCGTATCATGCAGGGCGCAGGACTGCTTCCTACGAACCACTTCTGTACGCTGAACATTGAGGAGTTTGCTACAGCCAACAATCAGATGGCGATAATAGAGAAGTCTATGCTGAAGGCTACAGACGGAATGCTGTTCCTCGACCTTGACTCTCCTAACTACAAGAACTATAATATGGACTTCCTGCAGTTCTGGATAGAGAACAAGCGCAAGGAGCTGAACATGAACATTGCTGTGGTGATAGCCCGCACCAATGATGACGGCGACGCTGTTGCACGTAACCTCGTGCAGCATGGTGTTGTGCCGTCGAACCACATACTCGTGTTCGATGACTTCAAGCCAGTCGAGCTGAAGGAGATATTCTGCTACTTGCTGAAGAAACAGTATGGTCTCGGCATCATGGCTGATGCAGAGACGGTGATAGACAACTGTATAGAGCAGATCTATCGTAACCGCCAGCACTTTGCTGTCAATGCACGAACCATACAGCTGCTGGCAGGCACCGTGGCACAGATAGCACAGCTGCGCATCTTCCATGATCCGGAGAATAACCAGCAGGCAATGGTCATAAAGGAAGATACCGACCGTCTGGAGTGGAGCGAGAGTTCATTGCTATATCGCAGAATAGGGTTCTGAGGAGGTGAGAGGTTAGTCCTTCTCAATTCTTATACGTGCATCTACTGCCACGACATTGTTCTCGTCGGCAAGTAGTGGGTTAATGTCCATCTCCTTTATCTCTCGCGCAAAACGGAGTAGGGTAGAGAGACGTACTATTATCTCGGCGTATTTCTGCTCATTGATACCTTTCTGTCCGCGCGTACCTTTTAATATCTTATATCCGCGCAGTGAGTGAATCATAGAGTAGGCTTCGTTGTAGCTCAGAGGAGCCAGTCCGCTTGACACGTCTTTCAATACCTCTACGAAGATTCCGCCTAGTCCGCAGAGCACCACATGACCGAAGCGCTCCTCATACTTGGCGCCAATGAAAACCTCAGTACCGCTGATCATCTTCTGAACCATTACGGCTGTGGCATCCTTTATCTTCATCATGCGGTCGAACTCAAGGGCAAGATGTTCGGCTGTGCGTATGTTCAGTGCCACACCTCCAACATCGCTCTTATGTACTGGTCCTACCACCTTTGCCACGACAGGATAGCCCACCTTCTCGGCAAAGGCTATGAGCTCGTCTTTGTTCGTTGAAACCATCTCGGGCACCATTGGTATGCCGGCACATTCGAACAGTTGGCGCACAATGGTGGGGCTGACGTAACCGTTGTCTTTTATGCCACCGATGATGTCGCGGATGCGTGGCACATCAACGCCGAACAGCTCTATCTCTGGTGGAGCAGGAGCCGGCGTCTTCGTTACCTGTGTGAGGGCTGTGGCGAGTGTCACCTCGTCGCTGAAGTTCACGTGACCTTTCTTCAGGAACTCCTCAACCTCAGGACCTGCCGTATGAAGACTTGGCAGGATGGGGAAGATGGGTTTCTTGCATTCCAGAATCTTCTTGTGAAGCATGTCATAGGTTTCGTAGAGCGTTACAAGTCCTGGCGTGCCGAAGATTACCATTATCGCATCAATATTGTCAAAACGGTTCTCACAATAGTCTATGGCGATGCCTAAATGCTCTGGCGTTCCTGTGGCAAGAATGTCAATGGGGTTGGCTACTGAAGAGCCTGGGAATAACTGCGCTTTCAGCTCGTTGGCAGCATCTCCTTCCAACTTCGGAACCTCCAGTCCGCCTTTGGAAAGGGCATCGGTGAGCATCACGCCTGGGCCTCCGGCATGGGTCACAATGGCAAATCTCTTCAGTGAGCCTTGTGTCCTGTCTCCTAAACTGTTGAAGATACAGCCCACGGTGGTGAGTTCTTCGCGTGAGAAACATCTGACTATTCCCGCTTTGCGGAACAATGCCTCCACTGCAGAGTCGCTGCTTGCTATGGCACCTGTATGGCTCGATGCTGCGCGGCTGCCGCTCTCCGACGAACCGGCTTTGATGGCTGCTATGCGACAGCTTTTGCGAATGAGTGAGCTGGCGTGGAAGAGTAGCTTGTCAGGATTGGAGATGTTCTCTATGTAAAGTAACTTCACATGCGAGTCGCGCTCAGCATCAAAGTTCTCGTCCATGTACTGTAGCACATCCTCAATACCTATCTGCTTGCCATTGCCAATGCTCCACACACTGTTGAACTGTAGGCCTTTTATGACGGCACTCTCAAGAATGAACACTGCTGTTGCGCCAGAGCCGCTGACAAAGTCAACGCCCTTAGGACTGAGGTCGGGGATAGGCTTGGTGAACACCGAGTGATGGTGACGTGTCAGCAGACCTATACAGTTAGGGCCGATGAGTGAGGCACCATAGCGCTCGCAGGTGTCGAGGATGCGTTGCTCCAGCTTTGCGCCTTCCTTCGTCTCCTCACCGAATCCGGCAGAGATGATGATGAAAGCACGCGTCCCTTTCGAGGCAGCAAGCGCTTCCACTGTGTCGGGGCACATCTTCGCAGGGATGACAAGGATGGCCATCTCTGTGGGCGGAAGTTCGGTGATGTCGTGGAATACCTTGATACCCTGCACTTCGTCTTCTTTGGGGTTTACGATGCGCAGGGTGCCATCGAAACCACCATTGATAAGGTTGCGCACAATGGCGCCACCAGGTTTGTGAGTGTTGTTAGAGCCGCCAATGACGACAATGCTCTTCGGTTGTAGTAGTTCTCGGTTAATCATGTCGCAAAGTTATGAAAAATATTAATATTTTATCACATTCTTGTTGATTTTCTGCTTTTTTATGTTCGTTTTTTAAAAAAAGCTGTAACTTTGCACCCGATTATAATATATTAATTGCTTATATGAAAAAGGTTCTTTTTTATTTCCTTTTGACTGTTACAGCTTTTACTGCTTGTACGAAAGACAAGGATTTGTATGATCCTGCAGCAGTGGAAAAGAGAAACGCAGAAAAAGAGTTGGCAAATGCAGAGGCAAAGCTCGGCGTGAAGATTGATCCTGAACAGGATTGGCTTATGACAGCTACCCGTAGCGTGCTTGTGACTGATTTACCATCTGACATCAAGGCATCGCAACTGCTTATCATGGATGCGAACCCGTTTGTTGACAACAACGCTCAGGTATATGCCGCTTTTGAGGTAAATGGTGAGTCTTTCACCATTTCGTTCGAGGCTCCAAAAGGGGCAACGGTCTATGCCGTATGTGTGAGCAAGGATGGTAACGTGCGCATGACAACACTTGAAGCAGGCAAAGAGACACTTAGCTTCAAGAAGAAAGACAATTATAAATATGTGGATGTATCATCTGCATCAAGACTCTTTGCTCCCAAGAAGGCAGCTTTGAAGGGTTTTAATGAGCTTATCTGGCAGAATACCGTTCACTCAGAAATGTTCGCAAACGACGGTTGGGCAGATCAGTGGGCTTACGTGTCACGTGGTAATACTAACGTGCACTTCGATGATATGAACGAACTGCTGGATAACGTTTTCGGATTCCTTCCCGAAGGAGGACTGAACTTCCGCGACACTCTTAACAAGGCTGAGATGGTGCGCAATAACTACTATGCTGTAGTAGGCGAAGGTGGCGGTGAGGTCACTGTTACAGCTATCTACCGTAACACCAGCAACCAAGACACTCGTTTCGGATACTATTATTTCGTACCAGGTGAAGAACGTAATATCAAGACTGTACGTAAGTTCATTTTTGAAGAAGCTCTTCCAATGAACTATCACAACGTGAAACGTAATGATATACCTTCAGAGCAGGATGTGCCAGCATATAAGCTCGTTTACTATGATGCAAACGGTAATGCGTCATATACATTCCCTGAAGGAACAGAGATAGGATTCTTCAATACCGTATCTCCAAGATATATATCTGGTATAGATAAGCCATTCAACTGGTATAACGAAGGCACTTCAAATCTTGCACTGTCTGAGTATTTCAAGGATAGGAATGTATTGCCAGACTGGGCAAAGAGCTATAACGTAGGTTGGGAGACTTTCTCTCATACTGTGATGTTCCAGCGTGGTGGCGTAAGCTTCGTCTGCTTCGAAGACTGGGTACAGGACTTCGATATGAACGATATAGTCCTTATGATAGATGGTAACATCGAGAATGCTCCTTTGGCACCAACAAAATCTTGCAAGGAGAACATTAAGTTCTATCGTTATTCATATGGATTTGAGGATACGTTCATGGGCGACTACGACATGAATGATGCTGTCCTTCGCGTATGGCGCCAGAACCTGCAGACTAAGGATCTTACAGTTGAACTCGCAGCAACGGGTGCTGCTGACAAGATTTATATCTATTATCAGCGTGACAATGGCGAGCGCGTAGAGCTGTTCGATGGAAAAGAGGCTCATGAGGCGTTCCAGCTCTGTGGTAACCCTGCAGCTGAGTTCTATAATACGGAGACTATCAATGGACCGATACTGCCCGTATGCAAGCTTACACTTTCAAACAAGGAGTGGGAAGACTTCAACTATAACAAGGCCGACTTCTTCATCATCAACAAAACTAAGGATTTTGAAGTGCATAATCCTGCAGCCTTGGGAGAGAAGGGTGGTGCTCCTTATGCTATCTGTGCTCCACAGAAGTCATGGAAATGGCCGAAAGAGCATATCTGCATTACCAATGCCTACAATCCAATGTTTGCTCCGTTTGCTGCAGACAGAAACGTAAACGTAGATTGGTATAAGTTCCCTGTAGAGGAAAGTGTCATGGAATATGACACAGCAAAATAAGAAAGAATCTTAAATATAATAATCGAAGCGTCACATTATGTCAGTTTAATGTGACGCTTCGTTTTTTTATGCCTTTGCTCTGCCATAAGTTATATTATTTGTGACAAAATGTCATACATACTGACATGTTCGTGTCGCATTTTTCATTTTTGGCATACGCTTTGCTGTGATGTTTGTGGCTAAGTGCCGCATAAACGGAATAATAACAATTAAAAATAATACAATTATGGGAAAGATTATTGGAATTGACTTAGGTACAACAAACTCGTGTGTATCTGTATTCGAAGGTAATGAGCCTGTCGTTATCGCTAACAGCGAGGGCAAGCGCACAACACCTTCAGTAGTAGGCTTCGTAGATGGCGGTGAGCGCAAGATTGGTGATCCAGCAAAGCGTCAGGCTATCACAAACCCTCAGAAGACTGTTTACTCTATCAAGCGTTTCATGGGTGAGACATGGCAGCAGACTGAGAAAGAAATCTCACGCGTACCATTTAAAGTGGTTAACGAAGGTGGCTACCCACGTGTGGAGATTGATGGACGTAAATATACTCCACAGGAAATCTCAGCTATGGTGCTCCAGAAGATGAAGAAGACCGCTGAGGACTATCTCGGACAGGAGGTTACAGAGGCTGTCATCACCGTGCCTGCATACTTCTCTGACTCACAGCGTCAGGCAACAAAGGAGGCTGGTCAGATTGCAGGTCTTAACGTACGTCGTATCGTTAACGAGCCTACGGCTGCTGCTCTGGCTTATGGTATCGACAAGACCAACAAGGATATGAAGATTGCTGTGTTCGACCTCGGTGGCGGTACATTTGATATCTCTATCCTCGACTTCGGTGGTGGTGTGTTTGAAGTGCTTTCTACCAATGGTGATACCCACCTCGGTGGTGATGACTTCGACCAGGTAATCATTGATTGGCTCGTTGACGAGTTCAAGCACGATGAAGGTGCTGACTTGAAGAGCGATCCAATGGCAATGCAGCGTCTGAAGGAGGCTGCTGAAAAGGCAAAGATTGAGCTGTCAAGTTCTACTTCAACAGAAATCAACCTGCCTTATATCACAGCAACTGTTAGCGGTCCTAAGCACCTTGTGAAGACTCTGACACGTGCAAAGTTCGAACAGCTGGCTCACAACCTGATTCAGGCTTGTCTCGTTCCTTGTCAGAACGCCGTACGCGATGCAGGCATCTCTGTAAGCGATATCGATGAGGTAATCCTCGTGGGTGGCTCAAGCCGTATCCCCGCTGTGCAGACACTCGTTAAGAACTACTTCGGTAAGGAGCCTTCAAAGGGCGTTAACCCTGACGAGGTTGTTGCTGTAGGTGCTGCTATTCAGGGTGCTATCCTCAACCAGGAGACAGGTCAGGACATCGTGCTGCTCGACGTTACTCCTCTGACACTGGGTATCGAGACTCTCGGTGGCGTGATGACAAAGCTCATCGAGGCCAACACCACTATCCCTTGCAAGAAGAGCGAGACCTTCTCTACCGCAGCCGACAACCAGACAGAGGTAACCATCCACGTGCTGCAGGGTGAGCGTCCTATGGCTTCACAGAACAAATCTATCGGTCAGTTCAACCTTACTGGCATAGCACCAGCGCGTCGCGGCGTTCCTCAGATTGAGGTTACCTTTGACATCGATGCTAACGGTATCTTGAAGGTAAGTGCTAAGGATAAGGCTACAGGTAAGGAGCAAGCTATCCGCATTGAGGCTTCTTCTGGCCTGTCACAGGAAGAGATTGACCGCATGAAGGCAGAGGCTGAGCAGAATGCTGAGAACGATAAGAAGGAGCGTGAGCGTATCGATAAGATGAATCAGGCTGACTCTATGATATTCCAGACAGAGACCTTCCTCAACGAGAATGGCGACAAGCTTGGTGCTGACAAGGCAAACGTTGAGGCTGCCGTACAGCAGTTGAAGGACGCTCACAAGTCGGGTGACATCGCAGCTATCGACTCTGCTATCAACAACCTGAACACTGTAATGCAGGCTGCTTCTCAGAAGATGTACCAGCAGGGCCAGGCTGGTCCTCAGCAAGGTGCCGACCAGCAGCAGTATCAGGGTGGTCAGCAGTCTCAGTCGAATCCTAACGACAACATCCAGGATGCCGACTTCGAAGAAGTGAAGTAAATACCTTAATATATAATAAGAATGGCGTGTAGCTCTGATGAGTTACGTGCCATTCTTTTTATTTGTCTTCGCATTTCCCTATGAAGTAATAGAAAAATACCCTTTCACTTTAGGAATAATCCTTTTGATAGCTCGTGAAAAGTTCTGACCTTTGCGATGTGATTAATAAACGACAAAGTTCAACTTTTAAAATTTATAAGTTATGAAAAAGATGATGTTTATGGTAATGATGATGGTCATGACTATCTCTGCCAACGCAATGAGTTATAACACCGCAAAGAAGGAGGCATCGTTCCTTAGTGACAAAATGGCACAAGAGTTGAAGCTCTCTTCATCACAGAGTGAAGATGTTTATAAGATAAACCTTGACTACCTGTTGGGTGTTAACGATCGCAATGATATGTACGGAAGGAAGTGGGATAGACGTAATAAAGACCTGCGCTATGTGCTTAACACTAAGCAGTATGACAAGTACAAGCATCTGGATTATTTCTATCGCCCGGTGTCATGGCAGTCAGGCAAGTTTGCCTTCAGCCTCCACTCTTCTCAAAGCAGCAATAAGGGCTGGCGCACTACCAATCCTTCAGACAAAGGTCATCAGTTAGCTCAGAACGAGAAACACAATACTCATAACCACAGTATTAACGGACGCTCTGGCGGACGTAGGTAAGTAACAGACTGGGGATGTGTCTATTGGCACATCCTCGTTTTTATATGATATACTGCACTTCTTTAAAGGCGTAGCGGCGTAGATGGTTCGAGGTATCGCGTAGAACTATCATGCCGCTATCTTCTATTGTTTCAAACTCAGCCTGGAAAGAGCCATTGGCGTCGCTATATGGAAAGAAGCCGTCTTGACGATAGAGTAGGGCAACATAGTCATAGCGCAAGTCGTTGAAAGCGTCTTGCTGAGCTTCGCCTGTAGTGCTGTCTACAGGGGCAATCCTGCGACTGAATGACTGAAGGATGTCGTCCAGCAAAGCTGATCGAGAGAGCTCTTGTCCTGTTATCTGATAAAGTGATACTGGATTTGGCGCATCGCTGAGGAATGCCTGCTGGTTTACGTTTAGCCCTACGCCGATTATGCTTTCTTTTACCATTGTTCCGCTGAGCTTATTCTCTATCAGTATGCCGCATAGCTTGCGGTCTTGCCAATAGATGTCGTTTGGCCATTTTATCTGTAGCGGTTTTCGCGCGTCAGCCCCATTATTAGTGTCTGGAACGGCTGGTATGTGAGACTTTACAGCATCGTGTATGGCAAGAGCCATAGCCATTGATATGGCGTATTGGTATTTCGCAGTAATATTTTTAGAATGAAACAGTACTGAGAAAAGGAGGTTCTTGCCTCGCTCGCTTTCCCATCTGTTGGTGCCGCATCCACGTCCGGCCGTCTGGTAGTCTGTCCATACGGCAGTATCAGTGTGTGGCACGTTCTCAGCGAGCCATCGGTTTGTGGAGTCGGTCTCTTCTATGTGGATTACCTCGAATGTGTGCATGTGTAATGGTGCTTCTTTTGTTTCGCCTTGCAAAATTACATCTTTTTATATAGTGGACAATGGATATGAAGTAAAAAAGAAGGAAAATATTCGCCTTTTCCCTCGTTTCTTTGTACCTTTGACTCCTGATTATTAAAGAAGTTGTTGAATATGACTGACGAACAGTATATGCAGCGAGCCCTTGATGAGGCTCGTAAAGCGGAGGCAAAGGGAGAGATACCTATTGGTGCGGTGGTGGTGTGCAAGGATCGTATCATTGCTCGTGCACACAATCTTACTGAGACCCTTTGTGATGTCACTGCTCATGCGGAGATGCAGGCTATAACGATGGCTGCTAATGAGCTTGGCGGTAAGTATCTCACTGATTGCACGCTTTATGTCACCGTAGAACCGTGTCCTATGTGTGCTGGCGCTATTGGCTGGGCTCAGGTGCCACGCATCGTTTATGGTGCTCCTGATGAGAAGCGTGGCTTCCGTCGTTTTGCTCCGGATGTGCTTCATCCAAAGGCAACTGTCGTCGGCGGGGTGCTTGAAGATGAGTGTCGCGAGATTATGCAACAGTTCTTCAAGAACAAACGATAAACAAAAAAGAGTTCCCCAATGCGAGGAACTCTTAAAGTATTGTTGAATTAGTCAATTACTGAGCGAGCTTACCGTCAGAACCGAGTACGTTCACAATCTTGTGGATGTACATCTTCTTCATGTTCTCACGAGCAGGCTTCAGATACTGACGAGGATCGAAGTCTCCAGGATGCTCAGCCAGATGCTTGCGGATAGCAGCAGTCATAGCGAGACGAGAGTCAGAGTCGATGTTGATCTTGCAAACAGCGCTCTTTGAAGCCTCACGCAGTTGCTCCTCGGGGATACCGATAGCAGCCTCGAGGTGACCACCGTACTTGTTGATGGTGTTGACCTCTTCCATAGGAACTGAAGAAGAACCGTGGAGCACGATGGGGAATCCAGGAAGCTTCTTCTCGATCTCATGCAGGATGTCGAATGCCAATGGTGGTGGAACGAGCACGCCGTTAACGAGTGTGCACTGCTCTGGGGTGAACTTGTGAGCACCGTGAGAGGTACCGATAGAGATAGCCAGAGAGTCGCAACCTGTGCGGGTAGAGAAGTCGATAACCTCCTCAGGCTTGGTGTAGTGAGACTCTGCAGCAGCAACCTCATCCTCAACACCAGCGAGCACGCCGAGCTCAGCCTCAACTGTTACGTCGAACTGATGAGCATAGTCAACAACCTTCTTTGCCAAAGCGATATTCTCCTCATAAGGCAGAGAAGAACCGTCGATCATCACTGAAGAGAAGCCCATGTCGATACAATCCTTACAGAGCTCGAAGGTGTCACCGTGGTCAAGGTGCAGAACAATCTCAGGATGCTCACAGCCGAGCTCCTTAGCATAAGCTACAGCACCCTCAGCCATGTAGCGCAGGATAGTAGCGTTAGCATAGTTGCGAGCGCCCTTAGAAACCTGCATGATAACTGGAGACTTTGTCTCAACGGCAGCCTGTACGATAGCCTGCATCTGCTCCATAGTGTTGAAGTTGAAAGCGGGGATAGCATAGCCACCAGCCACTGCTCTCTTGAACATCTCGCGGGTATTAACGAGACCCAAATCCTTGTAATTTACCATAATTGTTTTATAATTTAAAAAGATGGATTATAAAATTTGAGCGCAAAATTAGTGAAATCTTTCGAAAATGCGCAAAAAGCGCTGCGGATTTATTGGAATTTTCGGATTTTTTAATCAATCCGTTTCTTCCAATAAGTCCGCAGCTGTTAAATGTAAGATTCAGTTTGCAAAATCAGTTTTCAGCAGCTATTACTCAGCAGGAGCAATGAACTTCCATATGCATGCAGCGAGGACACCGCCTACCAATGGGCCAACGATGAAGACCCAAAGTTCTGCCAGTGCCTGGCCTTGCTCGAACAATGCCGGACCTATTGAGCGGGCTGGGTTTACAGATGTTCCTGTGAAATGAATGCCCACGAGGTGGATGAGTATGAGGCTGAGACCGATGGCAAGGCCTGCGAAGTTGTTTGTCGCTCCGTTAGTCTTCGATGTAGCGCCCAATACTACGAGTACGAAAAGCATGGTGAGCACAATCTCAACGATGAGTCCGTTGGTCGTGCCATAGGCACATGCGTTTGCACCTGTTGCTGTGGTAATGACGGCTGAAGGATCTGTAGCCACGATACCTGCCAGGCAAGCGGCTGCCAGTACGGCACCGATAATTTGGAATACCATGTACATGGCGCAATCCTTAGCACTGATGCCTCCGTTGATGAACACGCCAAGTGTAATGGCTGGATTGATGTGGCAACCTGAGATGCCGCCAATGGTGTAAGCCATAGCAACCACGGCAAGACCGAATGCGATGGCTGTTCCTACTACTGATGCAGTGTCAGATCCGCAACCCAGAGCTACAGCAGCTCCGCAACCCAAGAACGTCAGTACGAATGTACCAACAAGTTCAGCAAAATACTTTTTCATGATAATTTTTTTGTTAATAAAATGATTGGTTAGGTTTTTATAAATTATTGTTCGTTATTGTTTTGCAAGGCAAAAGTACAAAACAATTATAATTTGCCAAAAAAATATTCAAGAAAAAATGTGTTTAGACATAAAAAAAGGGTCACCGCTGTGACCCAACCTTTGTTAACCTTAAATCTAATACTATGAAAAACACGATGCAAAATTAATAGTGTTTTGGGTGTTTTGCAAACAAATTGAAACTTTTTAGTGTACTTTTTATAATTAATTGATATAAATCAATCAAATTTTGTGATAATCGCATTTGTCTTGTCGTTTCGATTCAGCGTTAGTTTTTTCGCTCACTTATTCGTACTTTGAGTTAGCGCTCGAAGGTACTCTCGTTCGGGAATGAAAAGAAAAACAAGTTTTCCTTTTGCATTTCGCTCACTTATTCGTACCTTTGAACTTCGTTCGAAAGTACTTCCGTTCGGAAAAATCAAAAAATATTTTGCTTTTTCGCTCACTTATTCGTACCTTTGCAGCCAGAATTAGAACTAAATTTTTTAAGGTAACTATGATTCTTTTCTTCAAGACTCCACAACAGAGCGTGATAGCCACCGAGGTGGACCATCAGCTCAATCAACAGGAAATCGATGAACTTTGTTGGCTATATGGCGGCGCTACGCTTGAGAAGGCAGACAAACTGACAGGTGTCTTCGTCGGTCCGCGTCGCGAAATGGTGACCCCTTGGTCAACGAATGCTGTTGAGATAACTCAGAATATGGGACTCAGCGGCATTTCTCGTATAGAAGAGTATTTTGCTGTTGCTTCGAAAGATGCCGAGCACGACGAGATGCTTCAGCGCATGTACGAAGGACTGAATCAGGATATATTTACGATTAACATCAAGCCAGAGCCCATCAAATACGTGGATAATCTGGAGGAGTACAACGAGAAAGAGGGCTTGGCTCTCTCTCCTGAGGAGATTGAATACCTCCACGGACTGGAGAAGCAAAACGGTCGTCCTTTGACAGATTCTGAGATTTTCGGTTTTGCCCAGATCAACTCTGAGCACTGCCGCCATAAGATCTTTGGTGGTACGTTCATCATTGATGGTAAGGAGATGGAGAGTTCGCTCTTCGCCATGATTAAGAAGACGACGCAGGAGAACCCCAACAAAATTCTCTCTGCTTATAAGGATAATGTGGCCTTTGCACAGGGACCTGTTGTTGAGCAGTTTGCTCCTGCCGACCAGTCAACCAGCGATTGGTTCCGCATCAAGGATATCGAGAGTGTTATTTCGCTGAAGGCTGAGACACACAACTTCCCCACAACTGTAGAGCCCTTCAACGGAGCTGCTACAGGTACTGGTGGTGAAATCCGCGACCGTATGGGTGGTGGTGTTGGTTCGTGGCCTATCGCTGGTACAGCTGTTTATATGACTGCTTATCCTCGTTTGACCGACGATGACAAGCTGACTCGTGACTGGGAGAGTATTCTGCCTGTTCGCCAGTGGCTGTATCAGACACCTGAGCAGATTCTGATTAAGGCTTCGAATGGCGCTTCTGACTTCGGAAACAAGTTCGGTCAGCCACTGATTTGTGGTTCTGTATTAACTTTCGAGCATCAGGAACCAAACGATACCAAGTATGCTTACGATAAGGTTATTATGCTGGCTGGTGGTGTAGGTTATGGCACTAAGCGCGACTGTCTGAAGAAGGAACCTCAGCCCGGCAACAAGGTTGTAGTGGTTGGTGGTGATAACTATCGCATTGGTCTTGGTGGTGGTTCTGTATCATCAGTAGATACAGGTCGCTACAGCAATGGTATCGAGCTGAATGCCGTTCAGCGTGCTAACCCTGAGATGCAGAAGCGTGCTTACAACCTGGTTCGTGCTCTCTGCGAGGAGGATGTGAACCCCGTTGTTTCTATTCACGACCACGGTTCAGCCGGTCACCTCAACTGTCTGTCTGAGCTCGTTGAGGAGTGTGGTGGTGAGATTGATATGACCAAGTTGCCTATCGGTGACAAGACTCTTTCTAGTAAGGAAATCATTGCTAACGAGAGTCAGGAGCGTATGGGACTGCTCATTGATGAGAAGCATATTGACCATGTTCGTAAGATTGCTGAGCGCGAGCGTGCTCCACTGTATGTAGTAGGTGAGACTACAGGCGATGCCCACTTCTCATTCAAGCAGGGCGATGGTGTGAAACCATTCGATTTGGATGTGGCTCAGATGTTTGGTCACTCACCTAAGACTATTATGAAGGATAATACTGTAGAGCGTCACTATGCTGACGTAACCTACAGTCAGGATAAGATTAACGAATATCTTGACCGTGTGCTTCAGCTGGAGGCTGTGGCTTGTAAGGACTGGTTGACAAATAAGGTTGACCGTTCTGTAACTGGAAAAATTGCACGCCAGCAGTGTCAGGGTGAAATCCAGTTGCCATTGAGCGACTGCGGTGTTGTTGCCCTCGACTATCGTGGCGAGAAGGGTATTGCTACAGCCCTTGGACACGCACCTCAAGCAGGTCTGGCTGATCCCGCTGCAGGTTCAGTGCTCTCTGTAGCTGAGGCTCTCACAAATATCGTTTGGGCTCCATTGGCTGAGGGTATGGATTCGCTCTCACTTTCTGCCAACTGGATGTGGCCTTGTCGCTCTCAGGAGGGTGAGGATGCCCGCTTGTATGCTGGTGTTAAGGCGCTGAGCGATTTCTGCTGCGACCTGCACATCAACGTACCAACAGGTAAGGACTCGCTGTCTTTGAGCCAGCAGTATCCTAACGGTGAGAAGATTATCTCTCCAGGTACAGTGATTGTATCTGCTGGTGGTGAGGTTTCTGACATAAAGAAGGTGGTAAGCCCTGTATTGGTTAACGATAAGAATGCATCACTCTATCATATCGACTTCTCGTTCGACGAGCAACGCCTTGGTGGTTCTGCCTTTGCTCAGAGCTTAGGTAAGGTAGGCGACGATGTTCCTACTGTAAAGAACGCCGAGTACTTTGCCGATGCGTTCATGGCCGTTCAGGAGATGATTAACCGTGGCTGGATTATGGCTGGTCACGATATCTCTGCCGGTGGTTTGATTACCACTCTGCTCGAGATGTGCTTTGCCAACACTAAGGGCGGTATGCATATCAACCTGCACGACATCTGTGCCGATGGCGATGTTGTTAAGACTCTCTTCGCTGAGAACCCAGGTGTAGTTATCGAGGTAAGTGATAAGTACAAGCAGGAGTTCAAGGAGTTCATGGAGGAGCAGGGCATTGGCTATGCTAAGATTGGTTATCCTGTAGAGGACAGCCGCGAGATCGTAGTTGTTTATCCTAGTAAGACTAGTGAGACTAGTTCAACTAGTTTTGACATCGACGCCCTGCGCGATGTTTGGTATAAGACTTCTTATCTGCTCGATCGCAAGCAGAGCTTCAACGGCAAGGCAAAGGAGCGTTTCGAGAACTATAAGAAGCAGCCTATCGAGATGAAGTTTAACAAGGACTTCACAGGTACTCTCGAACAGTATGGTCTGAATCCTGATCGTTGGAAAAACTCTCAACTCTCAACTCTCAACTCTCAACTTCCAAAGGCTGCCATCATCCGTGAGAAGGGTACCAACGGTGAACGTGAGATGGCTTACTGCTTGTATCTGGCTGGTTTTGATGTAAAGGATGTGATGATGACCGACCTGATTTCTGGGCGCGAGACACTTGAGGACATCAACATGATTGTATTCTGCGGTGGATTCTCTAATTCCGATGTACTTGGTTCGGCTAAGGGGTGGGCTGGTGCCTTCCTCTTCAATCCTAAGGCAAAGGAGGCTCTTGACAAGTTCTATGCCCGCAAGGATACCCTTTCATTAGGTATCTGTAACGGTTGCCAGCTGATGGTTGAACTCGGTCTCACTGGCGCAGCAGGAGCAAAAATGCTGCACAACGACTCTCATAAGTTCGAGAGTGAGTTCATCTCGTTGAGCATTCCTCAGAACAACAGCGTGATGTTTGGCTCACTGAGTGGTAACAAACTCGGTCTGTGGGTAGCTCACGGAGAGGGTAAGTTCTCATTGCCTGAGGCAGAGAGCGCTTACAATGTGATTGCAAAGTACAACTACGCAGGCTATCCCGCTAATCCTAACGGTTCTGATTACAACGTAGCAGGTATCTGCTCTGCCGACGGCCGTCATCTCTGCATGATGCCTCATCTGGAGCGTGCCGTATTCCCCTGGCAGAATGCCTGGTATCCTGCTGATCGTCGTAACGACGAGGTGACTCCATGGATTGAGGCCTTCGTCAATGCACGTAAATGGGTAGAGGAAAGAATCTAGGAAATCCTAGGAACCCCTAGGCAATCCTATAATATGAAAATATGAATATCTATTTGGAATCATTTAAAACATTCTTTAAGATTGGCATGTTCACCCTTGGGGGTGGATATGCCATGATTCCCATTATCGAGTCGGAAGTTGTGGAAAAGCACAAATGGGTGTCGAAAGAGGAGTTCCTTGACCTCATCGCCATTGCCCAGAGCTGTCCGGGTGTCTTTGCCATCAACATCAGCACTTTCATTGGATATAAGCTGAGAAAGGTAAGGGGCGCCATCAGCTGCACTCTTGGCACAGCCTTGCCTTCTTTTCTCATTATCCTGCTGATAGCTATGTTCTTTCATCAGTTTCAGGACAATGCCATCGTGGCGTCTATCTTCCGTGGTATCCGTCCTGCTGTTGTGGCGCTTATTGCCGTTCCAACGTTTAATCTTGCAAAGAGTGCACAGCTGACGTGGACCACTGCATGGATACCCGTCGTTGGCGCACTTGCCATCTGGGCACTTGGCGTTTCACCTATTATAATAATACTTGCCGCAGGACTCTTTGGCTGGATGTACGGCACACTGATAAAACCAACAGAATGATTTACCTATATCTTTTCATAACATTCTTTGAAATAGGCGTTTTCGGCTTTGGTGGCGGCTATGGCATGCTCTCGCTCATTCAGAACGAGACCGTAGAACATTGGCACTGGCTCACATCATCGCAGTTTACTGACATCGTTGCTGTCAGTCAGATGACCCCAGGTCCTATTGGCATCAACTCAGCAACCTATTGCGGATATACCGCTGTTATAAATGCTGGTGGATCTGTGCCAATGGCTATGCTTGGCTCTGCTGTGGCTACTTTTGCTCTTGTTCTGCCTTCGCTTGTGTTGATGGTACTCATCAGCAAGATGTTTCTAAAGTATATGCATACCGTTGGCGTTCAGTCGGTCTTTGCAGGCTTGCGCCCAGCAGTCGTTGGCTTGTTGGCAGCTGCCACGTTGCTGCTCTGTACAAAGGACAATTTCTCTGCTCCGTCTGAGAATATGTGGCAGTTCTGTATTAGCATCATGCTCTTCGTTGCCACCTTCGTAGGTACATTGTTCTTTAAGATTAACCCCATCAAGATGATACTGATGAGTGGTTTTGCCGGTCTGCTGTTGCTTTATTAAGCGCTATTGCTTTTTATCTACAACCTTGTCATATACCTCTTTGGTAATTTTTCGCGCGCGTAAAGAACGCACCTGCGAGAAACTGTCAAAGAAACTGTCATTGCTTACAAACCAATAATGAGCCGCTATTTGTGGAGCCAGTGGTAATTGTCGTTCTACATACTTCCTGTAGGAAGGATGAACCACCGACAGATAGCGACTGCCGTCCCTTCCCTCCAATGCCAGCACCAAGTGCTGTTTGCGTTGGTTCTTTGGTGTTGTCACATACTGGGTGGTACGTGCGCTGATGGTGATGTGGCGCCCCATACGGTTCAGGCGATTCATCTCCTTACGGAACAATTGTCCGTGTGCTGATGTGTCGCGCAGTTGTCGGAAGGCAATGAGGAAGTGAATCATCTCATGGAGTAGGGTGTCGTCAATCTCTTCAGCAGTCTGCTCGTAATACTCGCTCACCTTTATCTTATAGCTCGTATTGGCATATTTGCCGAAGAAACCTTTTCTTACTCGCTTACAAGAGAACTGTCCCATCTGTGTCCGTGCATTAGTGACGGCAAACTGCGGCTCTGGCAGTTCGTTGTCAAAGTAGTCATTGTTGAGCACCCGGAAGCGCTCGCGCAGATATTGTGCAGTCAGTTCCATTGTCTTTGCAAAAGTACACAAAAAAGCAGTAATTGCAAAATCGGCTATTCTTTTATTTCTTTAGAAACACAGGCTATTATTGATGATTAAAGTTTAATAAATTACAAATAGTAAGCTTGATAGTCACTTTTTCCCGATTTTTCTTGCACTATATTTGTTTTTTCTCTATATTTGCACGGTTCTAGTAACAAATTGGCTAATAAACACAAATAAAAACCTTTTAAATCCTAAAACTATGGAAGTTGAGAAAATCATGCAGGCTTTGGAGCGTAAGCATCCGGGCGAGTTGGAGTATCTACAGGCAGTGCGCGAAGTGCTTGAGTCAATAAAGGATGTCTATAATCAGCATCCTGAGTTCGAGAAAGCAAAGATTGTTGAGCGCATTGTTGAGCCAGAGCGCATCACCACATTCCGCGTGCCCTGGGTTGATGACAAGGGCGAGGTTCAGGTGAACATCGGCTACCGTGTACAGTTCAACTCAGCCATTGGCCCTTACAAAGGCGGTCTGCGTTTCCACCCATCAGTAAACCTTTCCATTCTGAAGTTCCTCGGTTTCGAACAGACATTCAAGAACGCTCTGACCACACTGCCTATGGGCGGTGGCAAGGGCGGCAGTGACTTTGCTCCTCGTGGTAAGAGCGACGCTGAGATTATGCGTTTCTGCCAGGCATTCATGATGGAGTTGTATAAAGTAATTGGTCCTGATATGGACGTGCCTGCAGGCGATATCGGTGTTGGCGGTCGTGAGATTGGCTACCTCTTCGGTATGTACAAGAAACTCACATCACAGTTCCACGGTGCTACTCTCACTGGTAAGGGACTGGAGTGGGGTGGCTCAATCCTTCGTCCTGAGGCAACAGGCTTTGGCGCACTCTATTTCGTTAACCACATGATGAAGACCCATGGTTTGGACATCAAGGGTAAGACAGTTGCATTGTCTGGCTTCGGCAATGTTGCATGGGGTGCTGCAAAGAAAGCCACTGAGCTTGGCGCAAAGGTTATCACCATCAGCGGTCCTGACGGCTATATCTACGATCCAGCTGGACTTGATGCAGAGAAGATAGAATACATGCTTGAGCTCCGTGCCAGCGGCAACGATATCTGTGCTCCTTACGCTGAGGAGTTCGACGGCGCTACATTCTTCCCAGGCAAGAAGCCATGGGAGCAGAAGGCCGACATCTATCTGCCATGTGCTACTCAGAACGAGCTCAATGGTGCTGATGCCGATGCTATCCTGGCAAATAAGCCGTTGTGCGTAGCTGAGGTTTCCAACATGGGCTGCACGGCTGATGCTGTCAACAAGTTCATTGCTGCCGGTCAGCTGTTTGCTCCTGGCAAGGCTGTCAATGCAGGCGGCGTGGCTACCAGTGGTCTTGAGATGACACAGAACTCTATGCGTATGTCATGGACAGCTGAGGAGGTTGATCAGAAGCTCCACCAAATTATGTCTGGCATCCATGAGCAATGCGTCAAGTACGGCAAGGAGGCTAACGGCTATATAAACTATGTTAAGGGTGCTAACGTCGCAGGCTTCATGAAGGTTGCCCACGCAATGATGGCACAAGGAATCGTGTGATTATTTGAGAATTTATAGAATCATAATAAAACTGAGCTTGGTACTGGGCTTCATCTTTTGGAGCTCAGCGCCAAGTCTTTGTCAGACACAGTTGGGCTATGCGTCACATTATGCCAAGTCTGCTTCAGGTGCTCGTACGGCAAATGGTGAGCGCCTGCACCATGACTCCATGACGTGTGCTCACCGTACGTTTCCATTTGGCACTGTGCTACAGGTGACCCATCTGAAAAATGGGCGTACTATCCTTGTGCGTGTCAACGACCGCGGTCCCTATGCCAGTGGACGTATCATTGACCTTTCGTGGGAGGCGGCTAAACAGTTGGGCATGCTTGGTGAAGGCATCGCCAAGGTATCTGTCCATCAGGCTGATAATATAGTTATACCATTGCTGGCACCGAAGGAACGTATAGTGTTCCCGAAGCTTGAGGTCGAGTCTATAGAGATGGCCGACACAATCAAGCCTATCTGGCAGGAAGACCTGCTTATTGAACATAAGGTGGTACAGAAAAAGAAGCGCAGCAAAAAGGCTTTGAAGTAGAGTTTACTCCAAAGCCTTTTTCTTTAAGTGCTCTTTGACTTTACTTTAAAGCCTTTTTTCTTGTCTCTATCTTGTACTGTTGTGTCTGCGACGTAATCTCCTTCTGTCCATGTACAACTCCAAGTCTTACTACGATTACACCGTCTTTTAGCTGTTTGTCGGCAAGTATCGTGGCAGTGTAGCGAATGCCCTGATGTGGTGCAATGCTCTCTACACGCAGGTTAGGCGACACTTTTATGTGCTTGTTGCCAGTGGCATCTTCCACGATAGGGCATATGTCGTAGATGGGGTTCGGCGTGTTGTTCATAATCTCAAACACCACCGTGCACTGCTCGCCACGAGAGAGTACGCCGTCGTCATTGGTGTCGTAGATGCGCGCGTTGCGCACCTCTATCGCAGGACGCCTTGTCAAGTCGTTGACAGAGATGGAACGCTTCCCAGCCTCGTTAGGGTAGGCTGATGGCCCTTCGTCGAAAACTATGCGGTCGTCAACTGGCTCCTTGCCAGTGCGCTGGTTTATTCCTTGGTCGCGTCTGGCTTCCTCGGCTCTTCTCTCACGCATGTCTTCCATCTTCTTCATTTGTGACTTTTCTACGGCTGCCCCGATGGCCGCTCCAGCAAGAACTCCTCCTACAGTGCCTAATGCGCCTCCAGCACGCTCTCCGCGCCAGCCACCAGTGATTCCTCCTATGGCGGAACCTACGACATGTCCAAACTCACCGCCCACGCTTGCTCCTGTGGCAGTGTAGCTACTACAGCTTGATAATACCAATGCTGCGCTGAGAAGTGATATTGCAACTTTCTTCATAGTAGTAATTATTCGATTTGTTAGCGGCAAAGATAAGCAATTGTTTTCATAGTTCAAAGAATATGCTTGAAAAAAAACTAATACCTGTTCCAATTTTATGTTCAAAATTACATAATGTGTAACTAATAATAGAAAAACTGTGAATTTGAACATTTTTTTTGCGATTTTGTTCGTTGATGTTTCAAAAAATATTCTGAAATTTGTATCAGAAATATTTCTTTTATGGAAAAATCAACACAAACTAACGGCAAAAGTTTTCTCGAAATGAATAATCTTGTTGTAGATTATTCTGATGGAGATGTGTCAATCTATGACAACGTAAAGAATCTCAAGGAGATATCACCTCTGAAACCATTGGTAAACCTAGTGGTTATGTGTACTTCTGGTAGCATGAAAATGGTAATAGGTGGCAGGACATCAGTAGTGAAAACTGACGATGTGATGTTTTGTCCGTCGTGTGTCTGTATCGATGATTATACTCTGACTTCTGATTTTGAATGTAAGATGCTTTGCATGTCTGACCGCATCATCCAGACCTTGCTTCATGATAAGTATCTCGTTTGGAACGATGCTGTCTATATGAGTCAGCTCAATGTGGTAAGCATGTCCGAAGTGTGCAAGGAAGAGTTCAGTTTCTATTATGCACTGATTCAATCAAAGATTAAGAACCATCGTAAGAATTCAAACGAGATAATGCATGCTCTGATACGTTCGTTGCTCCTCGAGCTTTGCAACATCATTGAGAGCACCCAGCAAAATTATGACGACGAGAGGAAGCAGTCGCAGGGACGCATGCTTTTCAATCGTTTCATTCGTATTGTAGCTGCTAGTGAGGTAAAACGCCAGCCCATCACTCATTATGCCGGCATGCTTGCCATCACCCCAAAATACCTCACCATGCTCTGTCTAAAGTATAGTAACAAGACCGCTTCTGACTGGATTGTGCAATATACTAAGGAAGACATACGCTTCTATCTCAGGAACTCTAACCTGAGCATCAAGGAGGTGTCAGCCCGTCTTGGCTTTGCTAATATGAGCCATTTCGGCAGCTATGTTAGAAAGCATCTCGGCGCTTCTCCAAGCGATTTCCGTCGCGGACGGTAAGAGTAATTAAGCGCTCTCGTCTGTTGTTTATCAGCATAAAAACAAGAAAGAACACGGCTCTAAGGCATGTTTTTTCTTGTTTTATTTTGTTCTGCTGTCTATTTTGACTACTTTTGCAGAAAAATCTGAAGCTATGGCTAATATTCCTCAGGAATTCAATAACTTTTTCTTGAAAGATGTGTCGTTCATGAACCTCATGACTCGTCGCATCTTCAGTGTGCTTATTGTTGCAAACCCCTACGATGCGTTCATGCTTGAAGACGATGGCCGCGTAGATGAGAAAATCTTCGACGAATACACTGAGCTGGGCATGCGCTATCCGCCATCGTTCACTCAGGTGTCAACGACTGATGAAGCCAATCAGGTGCTGGGCGAGACAAACATCGACCTTGTCATCTGTATGCCAGGCAATGCCGACAACGATGCTTTTGCCGTGGCGCGCCAGATAAAAGAGAAGCACCCCGACATACCATGTGTTGTGCTTACTCCCTTCTCCCATGGCATCACTCAGCGAATGCAGGATGAGGACATGTCAATCTTCGACTATGTGTTCTGCTGGCTTGGCAACACCAACCTTATTCTCTCTATAATAAAACTTATTGAGGACCGCATGAACATTGAGCATGACATGCGTGAGGCAGGTGTGCAGATGATATTGTTGGTTGAAGACAACATACGCTTCTATTCCTCCATCCTTCCCAACCTCTATAACTATATCCTTGCACAGAGCAAGCGTTTCTCAACAGAGGCATTGAACCCTCATGCAGCAGCCCAGCGTAAGCGCGGTCGTCCAAAGGTCATGCTGGCAACCAACTATGAGGAGGCAATGTCTATCTATGAGAAGTATAAGGACAACGTGTTGGGAGTCATTTCTGATACGCGCTTCCCCATCCATACCGCTGTAGGACGCCTCTCTCATGTGGAGGAAGGCGATGCTGAGGCAGGCCTGAAACTGCTGAAGGAGATACGTCTGCACGACGAGTATGTGCCCCTGATTCTTCAGAGCTCTGAAGTTGTGAACAAAGAGAAGGCATGGGAGGCCGGCTTTGACTTCCTTGACAAGAACTCCAAGAAGTTCAATGTCGATCTGCGTCATCTGCTTGAGGAGCACATGGGCTTTGGCGACTTCATCTTCCGTGATCCTGAGACCCACGAGGAGGTGGCTCGCGTGTCGTCGTTGAAAGAGCTTCAGGACAATATCTTTAAGATTCCCCATGACTCGCTCATGCATCATGTGCGTCGCAACCACATGAGCCGTTGGCTCTGTGCCCGCGCCATCTTCCCTGTGTCCAACTTCCTAAAGCATGTCACATGGCATAAGCTCCAGGATGTCGATGCCCACCGCCAGATTATTTTCGACGCCATAGTCCAGTATCGCCGCATGAAGAACATCGGCATCGTGGCAGTCTTCGACCGCTTGAAGTTCGACCGCTATGCCCATTTTGCACGTATTGGCGAGGGCTCGCTTGGTGGCAAAGGCCGTGGCCTCGCGTTCCTCGACAATGTGATAAAGACTCATCCTGAGCTCAACAAGTTCGGCAATGCCACAGTCCAGATACCAAAGACCGTGGTGCTGTGTACTGACTTCTTCGATGAGTTTATGGACAAGAATAACCTGTGGACCATTGCCCTTAGCGATGCTCCCGATGAAGATATATTGCAGCACTTTCTGCGCGCACAGCTGCCCGATGCGCTGATAGCCGACTTCTTCACTTTCTTTGATGCTGTGAAGTCGCCTATTGCCGTGCGCTCCAGCTCTTTGCTCGAAGACTCCCACTACCAGCCCTTTGCAGGAATCTATAGCACATACATGATTCCTTATCTCGAAGATAAGTATGAGATGCTGCGCATGATGGCCTGTGCTATCAAGAGTGTCTATGCCTCAGTCTATTATCGTGACTCAAAGGCATATATGACAGCCACTCAGAACGTCATAGACCAGGAGAAGATGGCAGTAATCCTTCAGGAGGTAGTGGGCAAACAGTATGGCGACCTCTACTATCCCACGTTCTCAGGCGTTCTGCGCTCGCTTAACTATTACCCCATTGGTGATGAGAAGGCAGAGGAGGGCATAGCCTCGCTGGCACTTGGTCTTGGCAAGTATATCGTTGATGGCGGACAGACCCTTCGCGTGTCGCCTCACCATCCTCATCAGGTACTGCAGATGAGCGAGATGGATATTGCGCTGCGCGACACCCAGACTCGCTTCTATGCCCTTGACATGAGCCATGTTGGCGATGACTTCAAGGTCGATGATGGCTTTAATATTAAGAAGCTTCGCGTAAAGCAGGCCGATCAGGACGGCTCGCTCAACTATATCGCCTCCACATTCGATCCTGCCGACCAGATTATTCGTCCTGGCATCTATGAAGGTGGTCGCAAGGTCATCTCCTTTGACGGTGTGCTCCAGCAGGGAGTGTTCCCATTGCCAGAGCTTCTGCAGATGTCGCAGGAGTATGGCGCCGATGCCATGCACCGTCCTGTGGAGATAGAGTTCGCTTGTAACCTGGAGCCTTCGACAGACCCCACTGAAGGTGCTGCTCGTGGCGATCTCTACCTGTTGCAGATACGTCCTATCGTTGACTCTAAGCAGGTGCTCGATGAAGACCTTCAGCAGATACCCGATGAGCAGTGCCTGCTGCGTTCTTACAACTCGCTTGGCCATGGCATCTCCGAAGATGTGGTCGATGTGGTCTATGTCAAGACCGACGAGAACTTCACAGCATCAAACAATCCGCAGATAGCATGCGAGATTGAACAGATAAACCGTCAGTTCCTTGAGCAAGCACATACCAATTATGTGCTCATAGGTCCAGGACGCTGGGGCTCCAGCGATCCATGGCTTGGCATACCTGTAAAGTGGCCTCACATCTCTGCAGCCCGTGTCATCGTTGAGGCAGGCCTGAAGAACTATCATGTCGATCCCTCGCAGGGTACTCATTTCTTCCAGAACCTCACATCCTTCGGCGTGGGTTACTTCACCATTAACACCTATACTGGCGATGGCATTCTTCAACAGTCTGTGCTCGATGCTATGCCCGCTGTCTATGAGACCGAGCATGTGCGTCATGTGCGCTTCGAGCGTCCGCTGAAAATTATGATGGACGGCAAGAAGCAGACAGGTGTCGTGCTGCTGCCATGAGTACTTCACATATATAATTGAATAGAAACATCAACTATTAAAAAAACTATGAGAAAACTATTCTTACTATTCTTTGCTGCCCTGGCTTTGACAGCCAGTGCTCAGCAACTCGCTTTCCCTGGCGCACAAGGGTGGGGACGCTTCGCCACTGGCGGACGTACCGGATCCGTATATCATGTCACCAACCTTAATGACAGTGGTAGCGGCTCGCTCCGCGATGCTGTTAGTCAGCCCAACCGCATCGTTGTGTTCGATGTGTCTGGCGTCATCAGAATCAATTCGCGCATATCGTTTGCTAAGAACCTCTATGTGGCAGGTCAGACAGCTCCTGGTGAGGGTATCACCGTCTATGGCGATGGTGTCAGCTTCTCAGGCTCTGACAATATCATCGTGCGCTACATGCGTTTCCGTATGGGTGCCGTGGGTACCAAGGACAAGGATGCCGCAGGCATTGCCAATGGTCAGAACATGATATTCGACCACTGCTCTTTCTCTTGGGGACAGGATGAGAACTTCTCCATCAACTGGGACAACAAGGGCACTGCTCCACAGAACATCACCCTCATGAACTCCATTGTAGGACAGGGACTGATGACCCACTCTGCAGGCGGACTCATGCAGGCTTCGAACATTACCCTTTACCGCATACTGCTTGTAGATAACTCTACGCGTAACTTCAAGGTTAAGGGCATTAACCAGTATGTTAACAATATCGTTTACAACTGGAAGAACTATGCTTACAACATGGGTGGCGACTCTGAAGGAACAAGCTATGTGAATATTGAGAATAACATGTTCATCAACGGTCCTGCCGTTGGTGGCGATGCCCTCTCAGGTGGTAACTCTGACTTCCATTTCTATGGTGCAGACAACTGGCAGGACAAGAACCGCGATGGCATCTATAACCCAACAGAGTTCACTGGCAATGGCGGTGGCGACCGTCAGTCTCAGCCCTATGACTATCCAGCTCTTGAAAAGTGGGCTGCCAACGACCTCATTGAAAAACTGTTGCCCGAGGTGGGTGCTTCTCTGCCTTATCGCGACATTGCTGACTGCTACATGGTTGACGAGGTCCTGTCGTTTGGTAAGGAGGGTAAGCTGATAACCAACGAGAACGAGCTGCCCATCGGTTTGCCTACGTCATGGAGCTGGTTTGCAGGCACAAAATATACCGATACCGATGGCGACGGCATGCCCGATGCATGGGAGAGTGCCAATGGCACTAACCCCAGTGCCAACGATGCTATGACCATTGCTTCCAATGGCTATGCCAACATTGAGAACTATATCAACTCCATAACAAAGGATGACCGTCAGTTCTTCCTTCGTGCTCCTATGCTTCTCTCGCTGGCAGAATCGACCACCAACAGCCTCACTCTGAAGTGGGCCGACTATACTGACAACGAGGAAGGCTTCATCGTTGAGTTGAAGAAAGACGGTGCCTTTGTCGAGGTAGGCCGCACAGCAGCCAATGCCACAAGTTTTGAAATAAGCAACTCTCAACTCTCAGCTCTCCGCTCGGCTTTGCCGCTTGGCTCGTCCAAGAACTTCCAGCTCTCTCCCGCCACCGCCTATCAGGTGCGTCTCTGCGCATTCAGCGGCGACAATAAGTCGGCCTATACCTCTGAGCTTACCGTCAAGACACGTCCTGAGCAGGTGGGCATCATCGATGTGGAAACTTTCACTGGTACAGGTGAAGGCGAATGGCTCATCAATCCTGCTTCCGATCAGATTATAACCATCACTGAGGCTACGCCTAAGACAGCTGTCGTTGTCAAGAGCGATGCCAATGTTACCATCAACGGTGCTGGCTACATAAGCGGGGCGGCATCAATGAACAAGGCCGGTCAGGGCACCCTCGTCATTGCCTCTGACCAGCAGTATGAAGGTGCTACCGTGCTGCATGAAGGCATCTACGAGTTCTCTACACTTAAGAACGGTGGCGTTGCCAGCGGACTGGGCAAGAGTCAGGAGTTTGCGCAGAACTGGATTATGGATGGCGGTATCTACAAGTACACTGGTGCTTCAACCTCTACCGACCGCTCTGCAACGCTCTATAACGATACAGAGCTGAACATCGCTGAGAAAGCCTCTGTTGTTACTATGAATGGCAGCATTGAAGGCTCGGGCAACCTTGAGGTTGGCGGCTCAGGCACTATAGGCGTTAACACTCAGAACTTCTTCAAGTTCGATGGCGACGTTGTGCTTAAAGGCGGTACGCTGAAACTCAATAGCAAGAACATCTCCGATGCCGGCATAGGCACTGCCTCAAAGCTCGTCATGGCAGGCGGCTCGTTCACCACCGTTGGAAAGAACGAGGCAAATGTAACCTATAACTTCCCCATCGTGGCAGAGGAGGGAACCACTTCGACACTCTATTTCGACCGTTGGAACACCAACAAGTGTAACGTCAGTGGCACAGGCACCCTGCAATGGGGCGTGAACTACCTGCGCGAATATATCGAGGGCAACTGGGACAACTTCACTGGTAAGTTAATCATTACCAAGACTGGCAACTACGGCGACAACCGTCAGTTCGCCATTCGCAACAATGGTGGTATTAAGAATGCTACCATACAGCTGAAGAGCGGCACAGCCATCAATGGTGGTAAGAACGCTGCAACCTACTATCTTGGCGGACTCTCTGGTGAGGCAGGCTCTTATCTCGCAGGCTTCAATGTTAAGGCTAAAGGCACAGGCACATGGATCGTAGGCGGTGCCAATACCGATGAGGTCTTTGCTGGTGTCATCAACAACAACGACCAGGCAGGCTCTCACCCAGGAACAACCACTATAATTAAAGAGGGTAGTGGTGACTGGCGTCTTACTGGTACCAATGTATATAGTGGAACGACGACAGTCAATAAGGGTCGCCTCGTTGTCAACGGCACCCACACCACAGGCGGTGCCTATACCATCAACAATGGCGGTACGCTCATGGGTAAAGGTACTGTTGGCTCTCGTGTCAATGTAAACAGCGGTGGTTCTGTCTCTGCTGGCGATACACTCATCGCCCTTAATGAGCTGAAGCTTAGTGGCGGTCTCACCGTGTCGAGCGGTGGCGAGGTGCACTTCCCCGTCAGATGGACAGGCAGCAGTGTTTTCACTAACCGCATAAAGGTTACAGGCGCTTTGACCATTAATGGAGGTACTCTTGTTATTGATATCAAGGACGATGCCGAGCTCCCTGCAGGCACAGTTCTAACTTTGTTCTCGTCACTGGGCACAGTCAGCGGTACTGGCTTCTCTGCCGTCGTTCCTGAGCGTCCTTCTGCTACTACAAAGTGGGATTTGAGCACTGTTCTTACCGATGGTAAGGTTCGCGTGGCGAACGATGAAACTGCTGTAGGACAGCTGAAGGCCGACGCAAACGCAAAGTCTTCTACCGTATATGACCTGAAAGGTCGTAACCTCGGTACGGGTGATGCTCACCATAAAGGCATCGTCGTAAAAGACGGACGTAAGTATATCTCTAAATAAAGTCTGTGTAGGAATATGGTCGTCGATTTCGTAAAATATGCTTTCGTTATAAGTAACTATCTTCGTGGCTATATAGCCTTGGTTATAGTGGCGTTTCTCGTTTGCTCCTTTCCCTGGGGTTCATACGGGTGGATGAGCTATTTCGACTTCCGTCGCATATCATACGAAGAAGGCATTAGCATGGCTATCGATACTATATCTCCTGAAGACTATTCTATTCCACGGGCTACCTATGGCGAGCCAGACTTCAAGATACCTGCCGGTACTCCAATCCGTGTCTATGGCTTTTATCGCGATCTGCCTGAAAACTTCCAGTCGCGCCACTTGTTGGTAGAGACTCCCGACAGTTTCCGCACGGTGGTGTTTCGTCCAGGTGCTTATCCAGAAGTCATAATTAATGGTCATGATCGCGTTGACGATGTGTTGCTATTCCGTCAGATAGTCTATTCCGACGATGCTGAGAAGATGAAAGGCATGACGCTTGGCGAATTTGAGAAGCACATGGATGCCATGGCACGAAGTGTCTATCGTTTTACTTCCAATGGTGAAGAGTTTCTTGCTGCCGCATTCCCCGGCTTCGATTTTATGGGCGATAGCTGCTATTACAAGGGACTCACCGCCGTGTTCAAAGACGGCAAACTTTTTGGGTGCACAGGTATGAGGAACGAGTCGCCAGCCTACTATCGTTGGGTGGCTAAGTTAGGCAACTATTGGATGTCACACTCTGTGGCCCATTATGCTCCAGGCTTCTATAAACCAACGAAAGGCTATGGCCCCTTCCGCAGTTGGAACTACATGTTCCGTTGGATGGCACGTGGAGTGATGGGCATCTTCGATGTGCTTGCACCTCTTGTCATATTCCTCACCTTGTTCTTAGTGTTTTATTTCACGCTTTATCGTATTCAGGCTGTTCCCATCATTGCTGCAGAACTATTGCTGATTGTCGTAACTGGCGTATGCGATTACCTTTATTTGCTCTATACCATGGAGTTCAGTCCGAACCTGTTCTTCTTCCTGATATCAGGCATGATGGCATGGAACCTGTGTATGTCGCTGATGAGTTATACGCGTTGCCCGTCGTGTGGAGCTCTTGGAACACTTGAGGAAATAGGAGTCCGCGAGGGTTCTAAAACTAGCGTGTCCTTGGATACTCATCACAGTACTGACGAGGAAATAAGTACTGAGCGTGTGCATAATGTGTTAGTTCATAATATATTGCGTAGGCACTACACCACCACACATCGTGCCGAAGGTCAAGACTATTATGTCATTATGCGTTGCACGAACTGTGGCCATACCTTCGAGAAAAAAGAGCATGTCACCACAAAGGTGCAGAGCACAACCAAAGAGGATTAGCGATATGTGAAGTGAACCTCAGAAGTTAACCAAAATACTTCTGAGGTTCATTTTTTTGATATACAAAATGGGAAATCTGACATTATCAACTCAGAATAATAAATTTTTCTTGAAATGGCTTGTGGTTTGCTGAAAAATTATTACATTTGCACCGTTATCATTCCAGTACTAACATTATTTTAAATCTGCGGCAATCACCTACTTGACCTGTTTGAATTCTAAAACTATAACATCAAAAAACGAATAATTATGAAAAGACTACTTATCCTAACAGCAGTACTTGTGTCAATGGTTTCAGCACAAGCTACAGTATTACGAGTAAACAATATCGAAGGTATTGATGCACCTTACAAAACAATTGATGCAGCATTGCTTGATGCAGTAAGCGGTGATACAATCATGGTGGAAGGCTCACCTACTTCTTATGGAACAATTACCATCGAGAAATCTATAACGATGATTGGCTCTGGTTATTGGCAGGTGAAAAATGGTATTATGGCTGAGGGAGCCAACGCAACCTTCACAAATAACGTTATTGTAAAAGTACCCAATGTGACCATTCATGGGATTGATATGGGGTATCTTTATTTATATGATGACAATTGTGTGGTGACAAGATGTAAATTAAGCGGTATATATTATAATGTTGAAAAGGATGGTTCAACTATTGTAAAGTCATCTGATAATAGTGTGATTAGTCAATGCGTCATTCGTGGGAAAATTACTGTTTACGGAGGTACTTCAAATAGAACATCTGGTCATCAGATAACAAATAATATATTCAATGGGGATACGCAGGTAGAAAACCCGACCGCAGAAATTATACAGCTGGATAACAGTTATATTGCCTACAACACATTTCGCGGTAAACTTGCTTTTGGTTCTTGCAGTGCAACTAGTGTAGAATATAATTTATGGAGCGAAGAACCTTCGTCATCATCATCAAATAGCGTAGGAACCAATCAAATCCATAATTTCGGCAAACTACTCACCAAAGACTCTACCGACAAGGACTTCTATGAGCATGAGGGCACTTTGGATTTAAGAGATACGTTTGGTGCTTTTGCTGGCGACAATCCCTATGTGATATCGGGCATTCCTACTGGTCCGGTGATTACGGACATTGAGATGCCGACCACAGTTGAGAAAGGTAGCAAACTGAATGTAACCCTTAAAGTAGCCGTTTCAAAATGAGAAAATCTGTATTAATATTTATGTTGCTCTTTGCGAGTATAGCCACATGGGCTCAGGGAGACGTGGTGCGAGCTGAATATTTCCTCGATACCGACCCTGGTCATGGCAAGGCGCAAAGCGTGGAATGCCGTCAGGTGGGCGAAAACCAGTTGGTCTTTGACTTGGGTCAGGCTGCTGCGGGTGCCCATATATTGTTCATCAGAACACAAGACTCTCAGGGACGATGGTCAACAACGATATCGCGCCCCTTATATGTGATTTCTCTCAAGGGAAGGAATGTGGCGCGTGCAGAGTATTTTCTCGATACAGACCCAGGTTATGGCAAGGCGCGGAGCGTGGAATGCAATCAGGTGGGCGAGAACCAGTTGGTATTTGATCTGAGCCAGGCTGCTGTGGGTGCCCATATATTGTTCATCAGAACACAAGATACGCTGGGCCGATGGTCAACAGCGATGTCGCGACCGCTTTATGTGTGTCCTCTTGAGGGTATTGCTCAAGTGGAGTATTTCATCGACGATGCAGATCCGGGTGTAGGCAAGGCTACTCAGGTGGTAGTATCCGATCCGAAAGCAGAAACCATTCCTTTTGTAATTGATATTGATGCTTTGTCAGAAGGCGACCATCAGTTGTCTGTACGCGTAAAGTCGCATAGCGGCACTTGGTCGATGTTAACCACTCAATCCTTTAATATAACCATATGTACAGGTATTCGTACTATAGTTTTCAACGATTCTGCACCTGCCAAACGATATAACTTGAGAGGACAGAGTGCCAATAATGGTACACCTCATAGCGAAATATACATCCAAAATGGGAAAAAATATTTTGATAAAAATAAAAAATAAAATATTAGTGTCCTATCATCTCCGCTAGGTTTTTATTTGTTGGCTTATGTAAGTTATGACTTTGGATTATTATGAAGTAAGTATTGTTTAACCTTTTCCCCCAAAAAACAATGAAAAGATTTTCGAAATGGACATTTCTATTAATGATAACTATCGTGAGCCTTGGCTTAATTTCATGTAGTAACGACGATGATGGAAACAAAGAATCGTATAGCTATGTGAACTATGGTTACACAGGTACAGTAAAATTGACTTTCCACATAATCCCAGGTACTGAAACAGCTACTGATACCAATAGCGGGGTTATTGTTGATAGTATTGTAGTAAATGAAAAATCAAGTAATAATACCCGAATTGCATTATTCAATCCTGTCTTGCTAAAAAGCAAGTCGTTAAATGATACGATTAGTTTACAACAATATGTGATAATGCCACCAGCGGAGTCTTATTCTTGCCTGATGTACATGTCTAGTTCCCTTAGGATTTCGTATGGTAGCGAAGAACTAAAAACAATTAATTCAAAAATAGAAGTTTTGTTGAGACCATTCAATAATGGATTTGTTGCAGGAATGAGCTACGATGTATATATTAAGATATACGGCATAGAAGAAGTTGTGTGTAATGTGACTCCAGAAGTTTGGACAGATTCAAAAAATGAGCCTAAAGGGGGGCCGCTGACTCAGGGTGTGTCAGTTCCATAGGTTCATGTTCACCTCTGCTTCCACTTTTTCTTCTATATCATCAGGCAATGCGGTGAAGAAGTCTATGCCAGTGATTCGCTCCACCTGATTGACAGAGTTGTAATACAGGTCTTTCTTTTTGTTGCCTTCGGTGTTCCTTACAATGACGCCAAAGGCCTTGGGCTTACCATTCATGCAAAGCACCACTTTGAAGAATGCCTCAGGCACCACAACCTTGTTCTTTCCAATTGTCTCGTGCTCTTTGTTTGTGAACACCGGTCCGCAGACTATGTATATGTCTCCATACTCCTTAGCCCATTGTCGGCAGTCCATCTCAAGGCTGTTCCATAGCCCGCTGTTCAGCTTTGAGTTCTGTGGACAGATGTTCGTCAGCAGAAACGTCTCTTTCATTGCCTGTTCGTCCCACTTGTTGTCGCCAGCAGGACACATGTGTCCTCTTGACCATCCACTCTTCTTATAATCTTCCAGCGTGGCCCTGGGCTCTGGCACCTCTTTGTCCTCTTTGAACCCATTGCTTCTCTCTATCTGGCCGTCAGCATGAGCAGCAGTCAGATGCCATGCCACCCAGTTCGGCTGCAGCGTCTCCTTGTTGTATGACACCACATAGCTCTTCCTCCTCAGTATCATCTCAGGTTTGTCATTCAGCGCAGCCGGCATCATGATACTCTCGTCCTGTGCCTCGCTGCCATTAAGAGCTGCGGTGGTGTTTTGTGTGGCGTCGTCATAGACCTCCTCTGTGTTTCCGTTCCAGTTCTTTGCCAGCGTTAGTAGCGTCAGTCCGAACACCAGCACCGCTGTCACTATGAGCGAGTAGCCACTTCTCTTATTTTTCTTTTTCCTTTTCATCATCGTTTCCGTTTTCGGCTGTAAAAGTACAAAAAAATGTTCATCTGCAAAACTGAAAATTTAGATTGTTTTAAAAAATAGAAAAAACCTCACTCCTTAAACAATATTTTTTGCCCCTGTTATTCTGTCTAAACTATGCTGAAGTATAGTCAGGGCTATGGCTTAGTATAGTCAGAACTATGCTGCACCAGCGTCTAAGCTGTACCACAGTTTAGTCTAAACAACGCCATAGCGTAGTCAGTACTACACCATAGCTCAATCAGAGTCGTAACATGTTTGACGAGAATCTTCAAAAATCAGGCTAACTTTTTGCAGATTTGCAGGTTTTGCAAAAAAAAACCTCATCCCTCCCATAATCGTTGGAAACGCCTTTGTATAAAGGGTTTGAGCACGGGAGGGAATTTTTTTCATCCCTCCCATAACCCTCCCATATCTCCATGATACCTTCAAAGATGATGTTCCTCCTGTTTTTTAGATTGTGATAACAATCGATGTTTTTGCTCACTTCAGTATGTGATGTCTCTGAAGAGACAAAGATGCGATGCGGATATTTTTATCTGGGTGCTTGCACACAAGGAATAATATTCACCTCGTATCTTGTAAGGATTGAAAGTCCGACACATACTTAAGTGAGGGTATTTAAGGTTTTTGTCCTTTTGGGAGGGATGGGGTGGAGATGAAGGGAGGGATGAAGGGAGAGATGAAAATCGAAGAATCCCTTTGTTTAAAGGGCTCAGCACCATCCGACGGGAGGGATGGGGCACTTTTCGTTTATAGTCAACAAAATCAGAACACGAAACAAAACTGTTCGATGTTCATCAATAAGAAGCGCTTATTTTTCAACACGCTTTACTTTCAAGAACGTTCCCTTACTGGGAACTCAGCGCTCCCTATTTGGGAACCTACAGAAGATAGCACTACAATATCCGAAGCAGACTGTAATGCTTGTTCAAACTCTATGAAAAATGACGATTATGAAATAGTTGAACAATTTCTTGGAAAAGACAAAAAAGACTTTTGTAAATTTGCAGCATCATAACTCAAAAAGATTCAATGAATGAAAATCATACTGAACGATTACCACAAGAAGGTGAATGCGGAAATGAGGAAGAGTATGGCATTTTGGAAAGAGCATCCGCTTTCGCGCACCGAGTCCTTGAGGAGGTTGAAGCTCTTACGGGAACAACGGCTTGCCGCTCGACTTTAGTCGCTTGCTACCAAAGGGACGCAAGAAGTCTGTCCAACCTAAATTCCACAGCACTTTAGTTTATTTATTTTTCTAAGTTCCTGAGCAACAAAAAGTTCATGCTGTGTCAAGCGGCAGAGCCGAGCGGCCCAGAATTTTGCCATGTCATATTTTACACTTACCTTAGTGCTGCACATCAAGTCAAGCAAAATCATCAATGGCATGGCAAAGGTAAGCATAAAATATGAGAATTTAATACTTGTTCTTTATTCACTTGAGCGGACCACCGCCGTTGCTTGTGGGATTGTCCCAAAGCAGTTGCTGGTTGGTGCGTAGCCAGTTGCCCCATCCCGTCAGTTTGTGGAATGTGGTCTGCTCGTAGCCTTGGTCGAATTTGCACAGGGCATTAGGGACAAAAGCCTTAATCAGTTCCGGGTCTTTGTTATTTCCCTCGTAGTTCTCTTCGTTGACCAGACAGACGCTCAGCGTGTAGTGGTCCAGATGCTGTTCGTTCGTACTGACGTCGGCATAGTGGACGAAGGCCTCGCTGAAGGCTTTGTCCAAATCGCTGGAGATGGCAGCCATTTCCGCGTCGCCAGTCTCCTTTGCCAACAAATGGGCATAGTCTGCCAAATCGACGAAGGGATTCACGAATGTTAACACGGGAGCGTTATAGCGTAGGAAGAACCGATACACCCCTGTGGTGGCCTTGTCGATGGCATCCTTCTGCGTGGGGTAGAGTGCAAGGAGCCTGTCTGCGAGGCGCTTGGTGGCACTGATGATGGCATCGAGTTTGGCAGTGCGGATGAGCTTGTAGTCGCCGTTGTTCCAGTACTCTGTCTTCCCATCGTCTTCAAAACCGTGATAGGACTGTTCCCATTTCGGATGCACGCGCTCAAACATCTGTGCGATGGCATCCTCGGTATTCCCCTTCTCCAGCAGTCCGCGGACGTATTCCGTGAGCAGTTCGCCCTCGCTCTCAAGCAGGTGTGCCGAGGCCACGATGTAGTCGGACAGGCCGCGCAGTTCGGTCAGCGTCTCCATGTTGCCCATCAGGCAGTTGTGGAAGAAGATGGTGTTCAGCCGGCTCAAGCCTGCGGAACGGATGGCGGTACTCAGTTCATACATATCCAGCTCTTCATGTTCATTCCACTCATCGGCAATGACCCCTCGGGTAGCAGGTGCAGCGGCGGGGTCTTCATATTTGCCGGGGACATCTGCCAAGGGGTTCAGTCCATTGCCATGCCCCCAGATGCTGAACACATACTGCTCGGCAGGACACACCAGACTGCTGATCTGGATGAACGCGCTGACGGTCTTGGGGTCGCACAGTTTCAGTTCCTGGGCCTCCTTTTCATACCCATATGCCTTAAGTCCTCCGTTACGAATATTCTCCAGTTTGGTCGTGTCGTTCAGATCGAACCATACGATGTCGCCCGGGTCGGCATACTTACCGGTAAAGGGCATTTTTGGGGGCAGGTCCTTACCATATTTGTAGAAGCAGACTACGCGGACGTTGTTGTGGTCCGTGAGCAGCGGCTGTATCTTCTCCCAGAAGCCATACTCAATAATCTTATCCATGGTGCCTCCCGCATTGCCATAGACAAAGACGGTGTAGCGGGCAGGTTGCGGTACATTGACCAGGTTGTCCTTGCGGCTCCACGCATCAAAGTCCTTAGCCTTCGCGTCATCCATCTTCTGCATGGCCAGTTGGTGGTCACCCTCCGTCAACGTCAGCTTGCCTTCGCTCACGGTATATCTGGCAGTGGTCTTGGCGTTCCTCTCCGCGATGTCCATCGTCAGCAGTCCGTCTGTGGCGCTATAGGTGAACGAATAGTGCTCACGGGCCACGGCGACATCGCCGTCGAGGTAATAAATGTTGGTGACGCCTGTGCCGTCGGCCTTCAGTTCCGTCTGCTGCCATGCCTTGCCGTAAGTCCAGGCGGCATAAGTAGCCCCCGACACGTCGGAATACCATTGACCTACAAGTTCGCTGTTCGCTCCTGATTTAGGAGAAGGATTGTCGTCGTTGTCCGAAGTACACGATGTGAATACACTTGCGCCACTGATGAGGATGGCGGCGAGCACCCATTGCATGATTCTTCTCATAATGCTTTATTTGATATAAATTCCTAAATGGTTCTACGTCACTTGCTGCTGACGTCGGCGCAGCCGTTCATTAATATTCGTAATATTCGGTGTAACATTTTGTGTTGGGTTCCTGTCTATTCAGTTTGAGCCAGCGGCTCCAGCCGGTGAGCCGGTCGAAGCGCAGCTGGCCGTAGGTGGCATCGAGGGTGGAGCCCCATGGCAGACCGTCGCTGGTCGGCTGGCCGTCGGCAAACAGATAGACTAATCCGTCGGCATCATAACGGAAGTGCAGGCCATTCTCCACGGTGGTGAAGTGGCCTTGGCAGCCGAGCATCACGCTGAGCGAGACGGTGTGGCCGTTCTCTTCGAGCCACTTGCTCGACTGCTGGAGGGCGAAGTAGTGGTTGTAGGCCTGGTCGGCCAGACCCTCAATCACAGGACCAAAGTCGTCGGGCAGTGCGGCAGTGAGGCCGATGATGTAGTTCATGAGGTCGTAGGTGGGCTGCTCGTCGTCGACGCGATAGGCGTTGGCGGTGATCGAGTCGATGCGGGTCCGGGCGTAGTCGGTGCCGTTCTGATAGACGTCGACCAGACGGTCGACGAACTTCTTGAGCTCAGCGCCGAAGGCGTCGGCCTCGGCCGAGCGATAGACGCTCATGTCGTGATAGTGTGGCACGTCCTCGCCTTTGTCTTCCTTTTCGGCATCCTTGTCCCAAGCATCGACGCAGAATCGTGCGAAGCGCGTCAGGGCCTGCTCGGGATCGTCGGGGTTGTCCGAGAGGGCGTCGACCAGCTCTGTGTAGTTGCCGCCTGCGCTAGGCACGAGGAAGGTGGAGAGCACGAGGTAGTCGGTCACCGGGGCCAGTTCGAACTGATATTCGGCCGCGTTCATCAGGCAGGCGTCGCAATAGACGGCGCTGACGTGCACCGAGGCCTGCCGGATGGCCTCGGTGAGGCTCTTTGCGGTGAAGTGGGCCCGGTTGTGGCCGTCGTCCTTGATGACGCTGCGGGTCTGACGGGCGGCGGCAGCAGCGACAGGGATTTCCTCGGTGGGCAGATAGCCATCGCCGTGGTCGGACAGTACGAGGATATACCTGCGGGCGGGGCGCACCCGCGCTGCCCAGTCGATGAAGCGGGTGAGCGAGTCGGTTCGCGAGATGTCGGCATTGTCGGGGCCAATGAAATGGGCGGTGATGGTGGCCATCATGTCGGTCTCGGCGACTGTGGGGTCGACGGTGAAGCGGCTGGTCTTCCCGCCATAGGGGTAGAAGTCCTTAATCCTTTCGACTAAGGCCACCTGGGCCGGGTCGTTGGGGTCGATTTCGGTTTTCAAGTCCCTGTAGCTGTTCTGCAAGTTCTCGAGGGTCGAGAACTTGTATTGTGCGCAGATGCTCACGTTGCGCCGGTGGTCGGCGTCGGCTTTGAAGAACTGGGCGATATTATCCATCAGGAAAGCGTCGAGGTTGCTGCCGCCGTGACCGTAGAAGATGATGGTGTAGTCGGCCAGCGGCTGTTGCTGCGGCTCGTCGGGGTTAATTACTGGGTTGTCGTCGCTGTCCGACGAACACGATATGAATACGCTTGCGCCGCAAACGAGGGTGGCGGCGAGCATCCATGTCAATTCATGTAACTTTCTCATCGTCGTTGTGTCTTATGAAACATTACTAATCTTAATTACCAGTCAGCACTTCAGTGATGCGCGGCACTATCTGCTTGCGTGAGAGTTTCTCGGATGTATAGCAGACACCCTCACGCAATGACGGACCGAAGACGCCCTCGGCCACCTGCTTGGCACCTTCACCATAATATATAAAATAGGTGCCATTCTCCACGTAAGGCCGTTCGGCACGGTCGTCGCCCGTGTTCTCCACCATGTTGTCAATCTTGGCAACGAGCATCTGCCGCCCACGCTGCCCCATCACTTCGGGCATGACTGCCAGCATGCGGTCGATGAAGGCTTCCATCTGGCTCTGCTTGCAGACGAGGCTGCCGAAGCCAAGCAGATGGCCGTCAATCTCGTATTCCTTGTAGTCGGAGAGGAAAATCTCGGCATCGGTCATGCCGGTATAGTCGGTGGCTGCATCCTCCATGCCACGGTTCAGACGAGCCACGGAGTCGGGGCTGATGGCCAACTGTGCGGTCAGAGCCTGCAATGCCGTGGAGTCGATGGCCTGCGTGGTGGTTTTCGACAGGTTGCGCGTGTCGCTGATGATGCCTGCCAGCATGATGCGGGCGGTCTCGTCGTCGATGGTGATGCCCTGTTCCTTATACATCTCGTAGATGATGGTGTTGGTGGAGCCAACCATCTCGCGGCGCACAAAGGGGATGCCGCTGTCTGCAATGTCGCCCTCCACATGGTGGTCTATCTTCTGCAGGACAACGGCTTCGCGGGCACCCTCCACGCACTGCGCATAGTCGGTGTGGTCGGTCAGGATGAGCCGTGTCTGCGGCACCACGCTCGACTTCAGTTCGGGCAGCGCGAAGCCGAACACGCGGGCGATATAGGCCGTCTCGCGGTTCATCCCGCTCGACACTTTGGCCTTGCAGTTGTAGCCCATCAGCCGCATCAGCCTGGCATACGACAAGGCCGAGGTGACGGCATCCACGTCGGGTGTCTTGTGACCATAGACGAAGCATGTGTCCGTGCCCCAGTCCAGCGTTTTCAGCAGTGCGCCGAACTCCGTTTCATGGCCGGGCTGCGGAATCACCGCATTGTCATCGTTCGAACAGGATGTCCATACAAAGAGGCTGCTTGTCAGGGTGGCAGCCACCATCCATTGCATGATTTTTCTCATCATCTTTCTGACTTTTAAATTATTTACTTCTTGAATAACTGCTCACTTGCTCCTTCTAAGGAGTATGTCTTTCTCTCTCCTTCGACATTGAATGTCAGGACAGACTTCTCGGGGCTGACCTCAAACACACAGGGAGCACCGACCATCATAGGAATGCAACTGTTGCCCCCCACGGGGAAGCCGCAGCATACGGGAATGTCATATTCTGTCAGATGGGCTGTCAGCATTTTCTCCATATCGCATGTATTTTTATAGGTGCAAAGTTACTGTAAATCCCCTGCGCACACAATAGCAGAAACGAATGAGCAAGTCTGTTGAAATAAATAAGCAAAAATAAAATTGGCTTTACCTCCCCCATAGCAAATCAGCAATCGCATAAGCAAAACAAAAGCCTCGCCGAAAGGCAGGGCAAGAGGAGGTATCAGGGCTATCAGAAATGAGGTTCTGCCGCCGTACGGAAAGTTATCTCCGGCGATACTCGGAAGGGGTAAGGTTGTAACGAGCCTTGAAGTCGTGGTTGAAAGTGGTGGCGCGGCTGAAACCGGAGGCACTGGCCGCGTCGGCCACCTTCATGTCTGTAGTTGTGAGAAGGTGACAGGCATACTCCAAGCGGCAGTCGCGCACGAAATCAGCTACAGAATCATAGTCGCTGCCCTGTGCAAAGGCGTTGCCCACCTGTACGGCAGTAAGACCATAGCGGCTGCAGACCGCTTGCCGGTCGAACTTCGGGTCGAGGTAAAGCCGCTTCTCCCGGATGTCATCATAGAGGTACTGGAATAGAGCATCCGCAGAAAAGCTTTTCAAATCAACAGGATGCGGCACCGTCTCTCCTTCACTTTCCACGAAGTGTGCCAGCATGGACTGGTGCATCTGCTCGTAGCGTTCCTTATATCTGATGGTTTCGTCAATCAATTTAACCAAGCCACGGTTCTTCATGTTGATAATCCTGTTCTTGGCGAATACATACGCGGCAAACAGCAATGCAAAGAGCAGTGAGCAGACAGCAGCAATGGCGACTATCGTCATCTGACGGCTGTGTACCTCGGACTCTTGTCGTTTTAACTGCTGCTCAAGGGCATCGTAGCGGGCGCGGTGCTCGCGCGTCTCGGCATCGCGCACGATGTTCTCCAACCGCTCGAAAGTGACGTACATGTCGTCAGACTGTCCCAATGCGGCGTAGGCAGTAGCAATGAAGTTCTCGCCCTGTGAGCGGTAGAAACGGATATATTCCTCGCGCCTCGATGCTGGTGGTTCGCGGTAGGTGCCGTCATGGTACTTGTCGGGGTGATGCTCGTAATCGTTGAGCAAGGTGACGATGCGCCGGGCCAGTGGCAACACCTCTGCCGCCTGCCCCTTGGAAATCATTACCCCGGCTTTGCGCTTCAGGGCAATGACGAGGGCATCGAGTTCGTTGAACTTCAGCTCCCCATCGGAGAGTGCAACGATTGTCCTATCCATCATCGCCATGCCCTCGCTCTCCTGTCCCATATAGCACAGCGCGGCTCCAATCTCCGCTTCGCCTCGAAGGGCCTCGGTCTCGGCCCCCTGCCTGCGGCATACTTCCACCAGCTGGCGTGAACGCCGAAGCCAGAGTGTAGTGTCCTTCTGACAACGCGCCACGTAAGCCAATATCTCCAGTACATCTTGTCCTTCGAGACTATTCTTTATGGAGTCGTGCCTGATGAGCTGTTCGCCAATAATACGGGCGGTGTCGAGCCGTGCGCCGGCTGTCCAATGCATCAGTGAGTCGAGCCTTTCGCCCGCTTGTGTCTGGCTGTAGATACGCGCACGGTTCTTGTCGGCTCGCCAAGAGCTCATGTTTCCGACTATAACCGCCGAATCGACAATCTGTAATGCCCGCACGGGATCGTAGCCGTAAACCGCCATCGCTTTCTGCTCGGTATAGAGTGTATCATGAGGCAGCCGTGACTGTACCATGCCCTGTTTCCCATCTGTACATCCTGTTATGGATAGCACAATGGCCGCTACTATTATTATATATGTATAGAGTCTCTTTGCCATAATTCGTGTGCAAAGGTACTCAATTTCCGCCGAAAAACCTAACACTTTGCGCTTTTTGGTTCTTGCTGTGTCAAGCGGCAGAGCCGAGCGGCCCAGAATTTTGCTATGTTAGTTATGTCATGGGACTGATACCTGACATCTTCTAGCAAACCACAACAAGTTCTGCATTTATATTTGCGTCATTTCGCTTGTAAACGAAAAAGTCTGTACCTTTGCCTTTGAAAACAGTTCCTTATCTATGCCAGATTGTATTTCTGGCCGTGATTCGGGGCTATTTTCTGTTTATACGGATTAAATTGATTATTGGAACTCTGAAGTTAACTTAGAAAGTTTAACACAACTTAAAGGTTCACTTCAGTACATTGATACTGTAGAAAATGGTGGTAAAGAGGGAAAAACGAAGAAAAAGTCGGTTTTGTGCTCTTATTCTGGCAGTTTTATATTATAGTTATAGCATCCTTGTATTATAGTCCTTACTATCTTGAAAACCAAAGTCGTCGACTTTGGTGACCAAACTCGACGAGTTTGTAAATTGGTATAGACAGAACTACATTGCTGTTCAGACTGCCACACATTGCAATTCTGTCTAAACAAAAATGATGCAGGTACATCGGCATGCTCTACCTGTAGTTTTTGGGTATGGTTGCCAGCTTCTTTGTCGTAAATTACTAATTAACAATTATTATCTTTTATCGAATAAGACAGCGGGGACAGGTGCGCGTTTCGCGTAGGCAAATCATAAATTGTGGATCAGCGGAACCGCATTCTATGCTAAATTCCAAACATTGATTGATATTTAACTATATATTTAACACTTGAGGAGCTAGGCTTACCTCGTTACTCGTTCTATACACGTTATCGGGATTGTATTTTACCCGATCTCTGACCATTGCCACGAGGATGTGCAGCATCTTGTTCTTGATGTTATTATGTATCAGCAACGGATGCTTGCCTCGTTCTATGAGCCGCTGATAATAGCTGTGTACGTTTATGTCAAACTTAATTGCCGCCAGTGCCGCTTGCGAGAGTAAGGACTTAATCCTCCTGTTGGCAAAAGGACTGACCTGAGGCCTGCTGTTGACGCTAGTGCCCGATTGTCGTCCGAATGGAGCAATACCATAATAGCAGGCTATCTTCCTTGAGTCTAGGTCAAATTTCTGGAAGTTGTCCGTATAGACCATCAGGCACGTCGCATTCTGCACTCCAATGCCTGGCATGGAGGTGATGATGCCAAAGATCTCCCTGAGTTCGTCATCAGAGGCAATGATTTCCTTAATCTTCTGGTCACATTTCGCGATGGCTTTGTTTACCTCTGTAATAAGGTGTTTGCTGGTAAAAGACATAAAAGCTCTGGCATCCGACTTCTCCTGTGTGAGACGTTTCTCGTCTCTTCTGACCGTCAGTGCTACCTTCTGCCTGACAAGGCTGTGACGATAAAGGAATATCTCTCTCAAACAAGTTAGCGAGGCACTCTGAGGCTTGTGCAGTATCATCTTGTCGTAGTTACGCATAGCATACTCTGCGATGGCCCGTGAGTCAGCCTTGTCGTTCTTTACACGTTGGATACCTGCAGAGTGCTTGATCTTGTAGGCACACTCCAGCCACATGTCATAGCCCGAGGCATAAAGATAGTTGCTAAGCCCGATACTATACCCACCGGTATTCTCCCCACAGAAGAGCCAGGAATCTGCCGCAAAGCCCTCTGCATGAGCCTTCACCCACTTCGCCAGACGACGATAGCCTGATGTTTTGTTGTCAAACACTTCGTGCACGCTAGGGGCACATTCCTTCAGTCCCTCTGCCTGAATGAGGGTCGCATCAAACTTTTCTTTCGAGAAATCGATGCCAATAAAGATTTTTTTCATACCTTTGTACCGTTAAAATGAAGGAATTGGCCAATAGTTGTCTGGTCTTGGACTCTAAATAGGCTATTATGCCGCTGGCATTCTATCTGGACTTCGCAACTAAGCAGGAAGGACTAAGACGGTTCATAGACTCTAAAGGACTGTTGTCCCACGGATAGTTTCCCTTTCCTGTCGGCCTCTTCCTCCTTCTGACAACAAAGGTAAGGATTTGGCCGTGATAAAGCAAATTCTTCACTGATATATTCTATCAGAGCGCAAAATTAGAGTCCCGCTGATCCTGATGTCATGCCATCACCTCCTCCTGATGTACAACCTGCAAAATTGGAGCGCGAAGGACATTCTCGATAGAGACCAGCGTATCTATGGTAAAGTTGTGGGTACCACGCATCCACTTGCTAATCTCTGCTTCTTTTTTGCCTAAAAGCATAGCAAGGTCTTTCTGCTTCATGCCTTTCTCAGTAAGAATTTCATGAATGCGATCCACAATTTGAAACGACATGTCGACAGACTCGCGAATCTCAGGATTCACTGACCTGCGACGATTCTCCAAAATACTACTCCTTTTCATAACGAGTAAAATTTAAATTACCTACAATTTCTTTGTCCACCAATACCACTGAGCCGTCGCTTATGCGTGATGTGATAAAGCGGCTCGTGTCAATCAAGAGTTTTACATAGGGAGCCAGTTCTAAGCTTTCCTCCCATGATGCAGCATCCTTTACGCCTCCGTTTCCGAATACGAGAATCTTATCAGACAATCTCAAGCAGTAAAGACGTACTTTGTTGCCAACGTCGATGGGGATGACACCCACGCCATCGCCGTAGCGACCTTCTGGTCTGAAATAGCGCTCAAGTGCTCCTTTCTCGGCTATCTTGTCTAACCAAGAGATAATTACGTCAATCTCATCGTCGTATTCACATCCCTCAGGGAATTTCTCAAAGAAAGCCTCCATTTCTGTCAGCTCCTTCCCATTAAGGTGGATGCTATAGAAGTTTACGTTATCGTATTCTTCAACGAGTTCTATAGTATATTCTTGTTTCATTTATATCTCTTGTACTTAACTTTTAAGTTATCTAGGTGCAAATATACGAAAGTTCTCCTAAATAAGCAAGAAATTAACTTAAAAATTAAGTAATGTCTGAGAAATTATAGATTAAAGGCGAATTTCATTGTTATGTCAGTGGGCTGTCTGACACACAAAGCATATCCTTTTTAAGACAGCGGGGACAGATACTGTTTTAAAAACCAAACTTTTTGGATTAAAAGTGAGGCATTTTAACAATTCTTGTCTATTGATTGCATTTACACGCAGCATTCATGCCCTGTTTTCAATGTAAATTGCGACAGGGCTCTGCTGTGATGTGAGATTCAATGCTTAGTGAGTTCCATAACAACAATCAGTGTATAGCGTTTATCGTCTGCGGCGATTTTTTTTCTGATGTTTACGGGTGCTGCCGCACTGTTTCTCCTCAGCAGTGTGCTATGTTTTATGATTATTTCTTTGTTATTTAAAAGAATTTGATTAACTTTGCAGCCATCAAGGGAAGACAGCGTTCTGCGGCTATTCTTCAGCCAATGTCCCAACATCTATCCCGTGAGGCTGGCCTTCAGTGGTTTCAGCCTCTTTCTTTTGCTTATCACATGCAGTTTTGTTACGTGTCGGGTCATACTTCTCTCCACTTTTCCAAAGGCTGTATATGAGCAGTAGTAGCTTGCGCATGGTGGCTGTCACTCCAATCATTTTCGACTGTGTATTCCTGTCACATAGGCGCCCATAGAAATCTTTCATCTGAGGATTACACTGAGTGCTGACAATGGCAGGAAAATAGAGTGCCGTTCTGATGTGTACGTTTCCCTGCTTTGAGATGTGACGCTTAGGGTCTACAGGTCCCGACTGATGTGCAGGAACATCAAGCCCTGCATATCTTGTCAGTTGCTTGCGGTTAGTTATCAGCGCAAAGCCATTTGTCTCTGCAACCACTGTAGCTACAGTCATAAACCCTATGCCGTTGATGGTTGTGATACGGTCAATACGCTCTGACAGTCCGGGCTCCTGCTTGATCTTCTCGCGGATGGCCTTCTGATTACTGTCCAGCTGTTTGTCTATCTCGTTGATAAGTTTGTTATAGTGCTTGACGATGCTCTTCTCCGCTATCTCGCTGTGTGCGAGTGCCTCCAGATGGTTCCTCAACTGTGTCTTGACCTTGTTGATGTCGGCCACGAAACGCGTCATCTGTCGCAGTTCCCTATAGATAGGAGATGGCGGTGCCCAAGGTTTGAGGCGCTTGTCCAAACACCCAAGCATCCCAAGAGTATAGGCATCCATGTTATCGGTCTTTGTGAGGATACCCTCGTACTTTGCAAACTCACGGGCCTTGTTAGGCAACACAACGCAGACGTTCAGACTGAGTTTGTTCAGATGGGATGCCAGCTGCTCGTAATAGACACCAGTGGGTTCCATCACATAGCGCAGAGGGTAGCCCTTCAGAGCCTCTTTACGGCTCCATTTGACGAACTGGTTGAAACCAGTCTTGTCGTTGTTAAACACTACAGGGGCGGTAGAGCATCCCTGATCGAACTCATACATACACAGGCAGGCCGTGAACGTACCCTTTGCAATGTCGATTCCCACGCACTGCATAAACCACTTGCCAGGTTTGAAATTCGGTTTCATACGGTTTGAATTTTGAGTTAATAATGTTGATGATTATAGCCTCAAATCCTCACCGCCTTTCCTCTTGTATATACTCTGAATCATCCTCTGCCATACATAAAGGATGTCCTCTGATACTTTGTCCTGGCTCCAAAGATCTGAAAACGAGGGTGGAAGCTTATCCTGTCCCACGATATAGTCTCTACTTATCTAGGTGAGTGTCTTCTCACCCTCAACGGCATAAATCTCTAGCAAAGCTACAAAACTTAAACCGTATTGCATCCATCTGCAAGAAATATTTCATGAAAATGGAACAATCTCTATAATCGGATGCAAAGGTAAGAGATGAGCGTAGGCAAATCATAAATTGTGGATCAGCGGAACCGTCTCGCTGATCCTCCCAATGGCCAACACGACATCTTTGATGCTGTTGAAGGTAATGTGCTAGTGGGTGATGATGGGTACATTTATTTTATTGACACAATCATTTACCCGTCCGATACGGATGGCTACGAGACCTATTGCAGCCTATCGCCCAGAGCAAGCTCGAAAAACAAAAATAATAAAACAAAAGCGCTTAATAACTAATTCCTATGATTATAGGCTTATTTCGTTAAACGCTTAATCAGTTGGTCATAGTCAATACTGCCACATATAATTCTCTTCTTACAATGGTAATTAGGTGAAAGCAGATTCTTGTCTTCCTGATTCCATTTACTTGAAATGCCAGCAAGATAGAGTAGTAACTGAGGTAGGCCGTCAGTCATGAAAGGTTTGTCATGAGATTGCTCTATTTGCTGTATAATTTCTGGATGACTACATCTGTAAGATTTAGAACACCATATCCACATTGGAACCTCATGCTCATTTTTTGCTTGTGCCGCTGTCGGTTCTTGAAATAGTCTTCCATTAACTTTCAAGTCATCGTATACTTCTTCTCCATGATCTGAGACGAACAGAATAATAGCGTCATCATCTCTATATATGTTAATGATGTTGTCAAGAACAAGGTCATTATAGTGCGTGGCATTGTCATAGTGCATTACTATATTCTTTTCGTCTTTGCTGATGTCTCTGTCCGAATAATCATCTATGGAGAATGTCGCTTCGATTTTTGGATAGCGTATAGAATAATCAAAATGCTGGCCAATTAAGTGAATGATGTCTAATGTGCATTCTGTTTGATTTCTACTATTTTTGAAATCTGAGATTTGTTCGACCAATCCAATGTCATATTTGCTCCTTTTCCTGTTGCGGAATGTGAATAGTGAGTCGCTCATCTCTCTATCTGCAAGGAAGAAATGTCCAGCCTGATTAGTGACCCCCTTACGGAATCCTTTCAAAAGATATTGGTTGGAAAAGAAATTAACTGAATAGCCTGCACGTCGGAACAGCATAGGGAACAGTGGCTTGGTTACTATAGGCTCTGGCATTCCGAATTCCCACATAGAAAAAAGATCGAGAAACACATTGCTCGTAATGTTCCAAGGGGTTACAACATCATGGAATACAAACAGCTTTCCGTCTTCAAATAGTTCCTGTTGTCTTGGGGTCGTTTGCAAGTGGTAACCATAGAGCGTGGAATGATGTTTGTTGTAGCTTTCACCGATGACAAAGACTATATGAGGTGACATATATATGCAACTGTCAATCTGCGCGGTGAACGTTACACGTTTAATTTCTTCAAGTTGTTGTGACGATTGCTGCAATGAGTAGCATGCAAATGCAAATCGGTGCAATGGTGTGGGTATCTTTTCATGGTAGTGGCGGAAAATAAGACCTTCCATGCTTTTCAAGTCGCCTCTTTGCCAGAAGAGTTGTAGGAACCTGTAGGAAGATGGAAGTTCGTAGATGAAGCATAAAGATGTTATTACAATTACCGCATATCTACTCATTCTACTCCATTTGACAGTTATTCTTCTGTTGATAAATGATAAATATGATAATGGCAGGAGAATAACCAATGATAGTTCAGCTGTAATACGCCAGCTTGATAACAAATGCGAGCCAATGAATGTAGAAAGAAATTCCCGTGTCTCACGTGAATCGCTCAGAAGAACATTAGAAAGAATCTGAGGCGTGACTTGGGTCATAAACATATCTTGACAATAGCAATCGACAAGACAGATTGTTACAATAACTTCACCAATAAAAAATCCTGTTACTTTCCTATAATTGCCAGTGAGAAAAGAAACAGCGTAGCTCAAAACAAAAGCAGTAAATGTAGGGGCTGTTAATAAATGAAACGACAGCCCGCTTGTTGTGTTAACACACAGCAAACAGGCTGCCAAAACTGTAAAAAAAAGATTTAATGAATTCAAAATAGTTATTCTTTGCTCAACACATATGCTAAAGCGTCCCCATAGCCTTTCTCGTATAAATACATATTTTTACCATTAATCTCGAAATATATGTGCTCAGTATCGTATCCAGAATAGCTGTCATACTCTTTAATGGTAATCACTCCTTTTGATTGTCCATCCATTTTATATGTGAAACTTCCTTTTTCAGTTTCCATTCCTGAATAAGAATCATAATAGCGACTAGACCAATTGCCAGAGCCATTGCTATTAAAAGTAAGGGTAATATACTCTCTCCCTTCTTGTCCCGACCAAGTACCGACTACTCCGTTACTAGAGTCATCATCATCGTCACTACTACAAGCAACAAATCCAATACTCAGCATTACTACCATAATAATGGCGAGCATGCTCCAAAGAATACCTTTCTGTTTCATAATAGTTATTGGTTATTAGATGCCATTAAAATGTATATCCGAGGGCAATGCTTATTGTCTGGAATTTTGCTTTTTTTGTAATCTCTGAGAAGTCGTTCCCATATGAAATACCAGCCATGTATTTTTGGCTAAAGCGAGCTTTTACGCCAATCTGCCAACCAAACTGGAGACGCTCCCAACAAACTTCACCCATATCTTTCTTGTCAAAAAGGTCTGCATCTTTATTACCAGCTTTAATTGTTCCGGAAACATTATAGCGTAGGGTGGCTCCGACAAACGGTGCAAGGCTGATGTTGCTGTTGGGAATTGCGTAATTGTAGAGAAGGTTTACAGGAACTTTGACTGACCACAAAGTAATGTCGCCGAATGAAGATCCATAACCGTCTTCATAATCTTCGTAATCGTCCTCGTCATAATCCCCATAACCTCTAGTCTCATAATAACCACTATCATCATCGTTATTTGAATTAGATTTTGAAGCAGAATATTTCGCATATTGTAAGCCAATTCCTGCTTCCAAGAAGACAGGCATACCTTGGGAAAGACTAAAAGCCTTACTAAATCCTGCTGAGAATCCTGTCATAGACTCATCCTTTGCACCAGATACGTCATACTTCATTTTAATTGGATTGTACTCAACCCAAACCGTGTTCCATCCATCAGAATTTGAACTTGATGATGAAGAGCTCATTGTGGTGTTGGTAAACTGTGCATAGGCACCAGAACTGATAGCCAATAAAGCGCCTAAAGCAAGAAATTTGATTCTTTTCATAAATAATAATGTTAAAAGTTAAACAAAAAATTAGTATACAAAATCCATACGCCAGACATTAGCTGTACCTGTAGAAGAACCTCTTTGAGAAACAAAATAGATAGACTTTCCATCCCTGCTCCAAACTGGGCTTAAATCATCGGCTGCATGATGGGTCAGCTGTACCATTTGTGTTCCATCCACATGACAAGCGAAGAGATCTGTGTTGAAATATTTTAGATTGCCGTTCGTTATTGCATTGCTGCCTACAAATAGAATCCATTCTCCGTTTGGTGAAATACTTGGTGTCGTAAAACTGCGTGAAGGGTCACTGACTATACATTCTTCTATGCCTGTTTGATAATTCACTCGCCATATTTCACCGCGCCCTTCGGTATTAATCCTACAGCATAATACACTGCTTTCCCCTTTGATAGGACATGGGTTCAATCCTTTCGTATAGCTTGAAAGAAAGTTGCTACCAATATCATGACTCCAAATACTTGAGCCATTCTTTTCTACTCGTGAGAAAAATATATTCTTCATATCTGGAGAATATACTGGTGAGTAATCTTTGTTTCCACTAGTTATTTGACGGCAAACATATCCACTTGTGGCACTCGTTTGATATATTTGGCTCATTTTGCCGTTTGCTTCAGAAAAACAAATATTCTTGCCGTCTGGCGAATAAGTGAAATCTATTACGGTTTGCCTATTAGTCCTTTGAACGGATGCTCCTTGTTTGCCAATCTCTTTGATGAAAATGTTTGTTGTATTGCTGCGAAACGACAGATATGCCAACTGAGTTCCATCAATAGAAATATCAAGAATGCGGTTGGAAAGCCAATTGATGTTTCTACCTGTGCGTTTCACTTCTGGCATACAGACGTAGTCATTGTCTGTTGTGATTTGAGTAAAGTTTATGCCAGATTCTTCGTTCACCTGAACTACGGAATAATCCACCTGTGCATATAATCCACCTGGGATTAATGCAAACAGAAGTAATAAGTACTTGCTCTTCATTTTGCTTACTATTATTTGTTATGTTATCAAATATCGTAATGCAAAGGTCAGGGCATAAAGAATGGCGTGGCCATTCTTATGCACTTGACCTGAGGGGCGAGCTTAGGAAATTGGAACCCCTACGTAACAAATAAGAATGCTACCACGCCAATGGCGTGTGCATAGCTATGCGTTACGTGGGGAGTGCCATTGTCGTGGCTTCTTCCCTCTGCTTTTTAAATCGAACTATTCCAAATTAGGTTCCTAAGCTTCTTCAGTCAAGTGCGAAATAATAAGCTAATGCATCATTGAAAACGGATTTCTCCCCGATTTCGCTGCAAATGTATGTGTTTTTTTTGAATTCGCCAAACAAAAATGAAAAAAAGTTTATATTTTATTGATTGTTGTTTGTAAATATGAGCTGAGCAATCTTTAACTTCTTTGAAAGAGAAGTTTAACTTTGCTCGAAGAGATGTTTAACTTATCTCTGAGAAAAGTGTAACTTTGTCTAGGCAGAACTAAACTAAAAGGCAGCTGACGAATTATGATGTGGATAATTGGGGTTGATGGGCATGATGGGTCTAATGGGTTTAACGGGGATGATGGGTTTAACGGGGTTGATGGGTTTAATGGGGGTGTTTAATGGGCATTTTATAGTGTGTTGATGCTTCAGTGGGGGTGGTACGTTCAAAAAAGTGCGAATAAGTTTGGAGTTTTGAGTGCTTAACCGTACCTTTGCGTCATGAAGAATGAAAATAAAGAGTTCCTGAGGCAAGATAATAACTACCGGACGTTGAAGGCATTCCAGAAAGCGGAATGTATCTACGACGTTACATTCTATTTTGCCAATACGTTCTTAAAGGTGGGTGACCGCACTATCGACCAGATAATACAGGCTGCACGTTCGGGTAAGCAGAACTTAGCTGAAGGTAATATCGATGGTATCACCTCACGAGAAATGGAACTGAAGTTGACGAACGTAAACAGGGCTTCTTTACATGAACTGTTGCTTGACTACGAGGATTATCTGCGGGTGAGGGGTCTGGAACAATGGAGGTATGATGATCCACGATGCGTGCAGACACGTACGTTCTGTAAGACTCATCTCGACTCTGCCATTTTCAGAGAGAAAATTAAGGATCGTTCCGACGAGACTATAGCTAACATCGCCATCACGCTGATTCATCAGTGCGACATTCTTATACGTGGACTCATTGAGTGGAAAAAACACGATTTCCTTGAAAAGGGTGGTATCAAGGAGGAATTATATCAGGCACGGAAGGATTGGCAGAAGAGGAATGGGGCCTATGGGAAGATTCCGTATGAAGGAAGTGGGTTTAATGGGTCTAATGGGTTTAATGGGTTTAATGGGTCTAATGGGGCTGATGGGCCTAATGGGCATTTTGTTAAGCGACCCAAGTAGCCTAATAAGCCTATAAAGCCCAGTTCTTCCGATAAAACAATAGAATGATAATGAAACAATTGCTGATGACAGGTGTAATCTTTCTGATGCTCCTTTCTGGCGCTCCTTTACAGGCGCAGCAGAGGGGGATGGGGAAGATGTCGCCTTGGCTTAGGCATATAGCAAGGCTGGAAACGAGCTGGGCAAGGCAGGATGCAAACCAAGCAAACAGGGTGTCTGCTTACGGAGAGACAACGGACAGAAGGCAGGTGTGCGCTTTAGCTGATGTTGCCACGGCGGAGGTGCTGCCGCTTTATGGCAGTAGGTCGCTGGCTGAAGTGGGAGGTGTGCATATTGTCAGCATACCCATTGGACAGCTCCGTTCCTTGGCTGCAGACCCAAGGGTGAGAAGAATAGAAGCACACCCTTTAGGAACAGCGCTCAATGATTCGATGGCAATACACCTGAATGCCTTGCCTGCATATGCTGGAACAGACCTTCCGCAACCTTTTACAGGAAAGGGCGTGGTAGTGGGAATCATGGATATAGGCTTTGACCTGACGCAACCCAATTTTTACAGCCGTGATACTACGCAATATCGCATAAAGCGCCTATGGGACATGTTGTCAACGGACACTCTGGGAAGTGAATTTTATGTGGGACGCGACTACACGACGCGCGACGAGCTGTTGAAGCTGCAACATTCGCGCGATGGACGCGATCTTACACATGGCACATATACACTGGGTATTGCTGCAGGCAGCGGATATACCTCAAACTATCGCGGCATGGCACCAGAGAGTGATATTTGCCTGGTGGCGAATGCCGTGTCAAATAACGCGGCTTATATCGATTCGGTCAATTACTATAAATATACTTATGCCACTGATGCCCTTGGATTCAAATATATCTATGACTATGCCGCGAGTGTCAACAAGCCGTGCGTGATATCACTGAGTGAGGGCAGCTCACAGGATTTCCGTGGTGATGACCTGCTCTATTACAAGATGATAAAAAGCCTGGTGGGACCTGGACGTATCCTTGTGTCGGCAGCCGGTAACAGGGGATGGATGAAGGACTGGATTCACAAGGGGAGATGTGAGCAGTCGAAGGGCGCTTTTCTTTATGCTGAAAACAAGACAATGATAGTAACCACGAAGTCGAGGGATGACTTCTCCTTGCGAGTGGTGGCATACAGGGAGAAGAATGATACGCTGACAATAAACACTAGAGAGGTGATGAGCGCACAGGACTCAACGCTGAATACCGTTTTAGACGCAGGCGGAGCAAAGCTGAGTGTTCAGGTTGAGGCTTATCCGTCGTGCTACGATGAGAGCGACATGTGCTACGACCTGACGATAAACGGAGAGTCGTATATAGGATTTAACTTTCCCATATCGTTTGAAGTGGTGGGTGCAGATTCCGATGTTGAGGTGTTTAGGGTAAACGGCGCTTTCGGCGGTTCAGACAAGAACCGTCAATTGGAAGCTGGAGAGCGCACACATAACATACTGTCTCCCAGCAGTAGTCCTGACGTGATCTGCGTAGGAGCAACGGCATATCGTTTGGGCGTTATTAATCATGAAGGGAAATATGTGGAATTCGATGATGGCAAGGACGGAGAACGTGCAGGCATGTCGTCGGTAGGCCCTACGTTCGACGGACGTATAAAGCCCGATGTTATGGCGCCTGGCATTAATGTCATATCGTCATACAACAGCTTCTACATAGAAGAGCATCCTAATGCCTCCGATGCTTCTGGAAATATGTTCTATTATGATTTCAACGGGAGAACCTACACGTGGAACTGTAATAGTGGCACTTCCGGCTCATCGCCAGCTGTGGCAGGCGTAATAGCGCTATGGCTGGAAGCATGTCCCACATTGTCGCCTGAGGACGTGATGGATGTCATAGCCCATACGAGCAGACATAACGACCCAACGCTGTCGTATCCAAATAACCTATACGGATGGGGCGAGATAGATGCCTATGGCGGACTGCTGTATCTGCTGGGTGCAGACAAGATAGACGGTGTTACGAGAGACCCCTCTAAGGTTCGGGTGAGCGTGACAGGTGAAGGCGCTGTAAGGCTGGTATTGCCGGAACCAGCGCAGTCGGCTGTGAAAGTAACTGTCTATGAGCTGTCTGGCAAAGTAAAATATCGCCAGCGGCTTGTGCCTGGCGAAAGCGAGTACCTTTTGCCATCGTTGCGACTGGCGAGAGGTCAGGTTTATGTAGTTCAGATTGATGGTGACGCAGCAGTGAAAGGCTCCCTGATAATAAAAGGATAGCTAACCTCTTACTTCTCACCTCTTACCTCTCACCTCTTACCTCTAACCTCTAACCTCTCACCTCTATTGTCCACCAAGGCGCGAGAAGTATTCGATGATGTCTTCCCAGGTTTTGAACGTGTCAGAGCCAAACTCTATGAGCGATGCCATGGCATCGGCCTCTTTCTCGCGACTAATGAGGTAGTCGCCATAGAGCAGGCTGCGTTGGTTGGTGAAGATGGTGTGACCCCATGCAGGCACGTTGATATATTCTTCCAGCCATGCTGTCACATCGGAGTAGAATGATGGCTGCGATGTGGGAGCTGGAGCCACGAAATAAACCTGATAGCGTTCTATCAGCTGACGCACAGCTTTCTGCGAAGATGATAGTGGCTTTGCCTCAAGTCCCAAAGAGGGTAGGGCGCTGAGAGAAGATTCGGATACTGGCGGAACGAGACTCTCAATACCGATATATATAATTGGGCGCTCGCGACCTTCCTGACGATCGTCAATCCAACGGATGACAGGCATCACGGAGTGCATGAACGAACGGTCATCCATACGGTGCTCGCCGTGGAAATGAGCAGCGTTAGGATAGTGCTCGATGAACATGCCGAAGGTATCGACAACGTCATCTCTATCGCCAAAGAGACCATAGACACGCTTCTGCTCCTCCCTTGAACAGCCGCTGAAACGCTGTTCTGAGACCTGACGATATTCCTTCACCAAGGCTTTGTCAACATAGAACTGTTGTACGCCGTCGAGGCGTGGGTTCTGGAATGTTTGTGTGCCTGTCATGCCATGGGCCTGCATGGTGTCGGCAAGGCAGAGGGCTGGGTTCAGACAGATACGGTCGAAGCCGTAGAGCTGTTCTGTGTACATGCCGCCCATTGACGTGCCTATTATGAGGTCGGGCTTCTCTGTGTCGCATATCTGCTTCAGCAGAGCCTGTGCCTCCTCTGGATGAACGGGCAGGTCGGGTGCGATGACTTTGGCATTGGGCATGACCACGCGGAGGCGTGACACTGTGCCAGACTGGCCGCTTGAACCGAAGCCATGAACGTATAGAACTGTCTTTCCTGACATTATCTCAGGAAACTGCTTTACATACTGATTTTCCATAATTGGCGCAAAATTAGCGTTTCGATTCTATAATAATGGGGCTTGTGAGGTTAAAATATTCTAATTCGCAGAAACTTTCGGCTGTTTTGACCGTCATATCAGTAATTTTGCATCTAAAATTTGCTTTTGGGCCAAAAGCCCAGGTAAAAAAGAATGTAGAATAATAAAAACTTAAAAATAGAAAAACGATTATGAAGAAGAACATTCTGTTTATTGCTCTTGCAGCCACAGTGCTGATGAGCAGCTGCGCCAGCAAGAAGGATCTTGTGGCATGTCAAACTGAGAATAAGTCGCTGACCGCTTCACTGCAGAGCGCGCGTGAGGATCTTGCAGCAAAGAATGCACGTGTGCAGAGCCTTGAGGAACAGCTCGCTGCACAGAAATATGCCATGGCTGAGCAGAAGAAGCTCGTGACAAACCTACAGAACTCGCTGGACAAGAGCCTTAACAACGCATCGCAGAACAACGTGTCAATAGAGAAGCTCGTTGACCAGATTAACGAGTCAAACCTCTATATCCGTCATCTGGTAGAGGTGAAGTCGAAGAGCGACTCACTTAACATGGTGCTGACAAACAACCTCACACGCTCACTTTCTAAGGAAGAGATGAAGGAGGTTGACGTACAGGTGCTGAAGGGCGTGGTATATATCTCGCTGGCAGATAACATGCTCTACAAGAGCGGCTCTTACGAGATTAACGAGCGCGGCGCACAGACACTGTCGAAGATTGCAAAGATTATCACAGACTATAGTAACTATGACGTGCTGATAGAGGGTAACACTGACGATGTGCCCATCTCGAAGACAAACATCCGCAACAACTGGGACCTCTCATGTCTGCGTGCCTCTTCTGTAGCACAGGTGCTCCAGACAAAGTATGGCGTTGATCCAAAGCGTCTTACTGCAGGTGGACGTGGCGAGTACAACCCAATTGAGAGCAATGATACAGAGGCTGGTAAGCAGCGCAACCGCCGTACACAGATTATCATCACTCCGAAACTCGACGAGTTCATGGATCTCATTGGCAAGGCTCCTGAGTCAAAGTAATCGGCTGAAACTGTCTTTTACCAATAACTAATTACTATTACTATGACTATGAACAAACTTATTCTTTCGGCTGCTTTTGCCATCAGTTCGCTGGCTGTCTCTGCACAGAACATTCAGAAAGGTGACTACGGCTATCTGTACTGCCACATGAGCGACCATGGAGAGTTCACAGCCTACGCCCTGAGCCGTGACGGATACAACTATGAGGATATCATAGGCGGACGTGCCGTCATAGATCCAAAAGAACATGCTCGCATAGAGGGTGGACAGCGCGATGCCTTCATCACGCGTTCATGGGACGGCAAGGGATTTGTCATGGTGACAACAGATATGTGTGTAGCAAAGTCACGTAAATGGGATAACTACGGCATAGACCTGCTGAAGAGCGATGACCTCATAAACTGGACAAGCGTCACCTTCGACTATCGCAAAGGCACGAGCATCTTCATGAACCCTGATGCAGAGAGCGTGTATAAGGACTGGTCAACCATCAACCGCGTGTGGGCACCACAGATATTCTGGGATCCTAACTACACATGGGAGAATGGAGAGAAGGGCGGATACATGATATACTACTCAATGCTCAATCGTCCTGAGGAGAAGTACGACCGCATGTACTATTCTTACGCTGACAAGTCGTTTACGAAGCTAACCCAGCCTAGACTGCTGTTTGACTGGGGCTATGCCACCATCGATGCCGACATCAACCTGCTTGACGACGGACTATATCACATGCTGATAAAGAAAGAGGGCGGCAAGCCTGGCATATACACCGCCACATCGAAGAACCTCACAAGCGGCTGGGGTGAACCCGTTGCCGATGACTATGTGAGCTTCGAGGGCAGAAAGAACTGCGAGGGTTCGAGCGCGTTCCAGCTCATTGGCGACAAGACATGGCGCGTGGCTTACATACAGTATCATGACAACCCGAAGCACTATCGCATATGTGAGGCCGACGAGCATCTGCGCAACTTCAAGAATCCTGTTGACATAAAGGGAGTGACAGCTCCTCAGCATGGTTCGTTCATGAGACTGACAAAGAAAGAGTATAAACGACTGAAGAAGTGGTCGGACAAGCAAAATGAAAAAACAGGTAAGTAAGAATACTGCAGACACAAAGACAGGGGAACCGAAAAACTCGGCTCCCCTGTATCTGCGCTATACGGGTATAGCAGTCAGCGTGCTGGTTCTCGTTGCAGCCTTTGGTGCCATCGTTGCTAACGAGGATGACTATCTCTATCGTGTACAGGAACTGAACTTGTTCCTCTATACACCGCTGTTCTTCAAGCAGCAGCTGGTAGTGGCAGGAGGCATGCTTACGTGGCTTGGCACTTATTTCACACAGTTTTTCTATCACACATGGTTGGGCACGCTGATGCTCATCGGCTGGCTGGCACTCTTCATGTGGCTCGTGAAGCAGACGTTCAAGTTGCCGGCATCGTGGATGCCGCTGCTTCTCATCCCTGCCGGTCTGATGCTGATAACCGACTTTAACCTCGGCTATTGGGTATATATCCTCAAGCTGCGCGGACATTTCTTCATTGGCGTCATGGGCATGTCAATGGCTGTGGCGTTGGTATGGCTATACAGGGTGGTGGCAGCGAAGGCTTTCGCAAAAGACAGCAGTCTCGCAACGGCACTTCTCGTAGTGTTCCAAATTGTCGTGGGATTCCTGGCATATATTGTGGGAGGCTTCTACGGACTGCTGGCGCTGCTGCTCATGGCCGTGGTGAGCGTTAAGCTAAAGTCTGTGCTGACAGCGAAGATAATAGCCATAGCAACATCACTGTTGCTGATTGTTGTCGTCCCGCTCATAAGCTATCGACTCATTTACTATCAGACGAACAGTGACTATGTGTGGTGGCAGATGTTGCCAGTCTATCATGATGAAAGCGGACTGGGCATCTACTATCCCTATATCATCACATCGCTCTTCCTCGTAGTGCTGGCAGCACTTTATGGCATCCGTTATTCAGCATGTGTGCTGCGTCGCAGTTGGCTCCATATTGCCATGCAGCTTGTATTTGCCGTGGCTACAGTCTTTGGCTGCTGGCAGCTGTGGTATAAGGACGTGAGCTTTTACGAAGAGCTCCACATGAGCAGAAACGTGGAGAGCGGCGACTGGGAGGAGGTACTGCGCACTGTGCGCAACCATCAGGGCGAGCCAACGCGAATGATGGTGACATACAAGAACCTTGCGCTCTTCAAGGTGGGACGTGCCGGCGACGAGATGTATAACTATCCTGATGGCTCGAAGGAGTTTAACTGTCCCTTCGCGATACGCATGGCGCAGTTTGGTGGTAAGAACCTGTACTTGCACTATGGACTTCCAAACTACTGCTATCGCTGGTGTCTGGAGGAAGGTGTGGAGAACGGCTTCCGTGCGGAATATCTGAAACTGCTCACACAGTGTGCACTTCTTAACGAAGAGTGGCAGGTGGCAAAGAAATACATAGAACTGCTGAAGCAGACACGTTATCATGGAGAGTGGGCAGAGCAATATGAGGCGCTTGCTACACCCGATGGCGTGAAGAAGTTGAGTGAGCACCCCACGCTGGGGCCAATAAGCCAGCTGATGAAAGGCATCGACGTTCTGGGCACAGACCAGTCGATAATAGAGTTGTTCCTGCTGAACATTCAGGCTTATCGCCGTACTACAGACCTGAAGACTGCTGAACTTGTGCTGCTGTCTGCCTTGCAGCTGAAGGATATCAACACCTTCTGGCGCGCATTCTTCCAGTATGCTACGCTGAAGAAAGACGGTCGCATACCTCGTCACTTCCAGGAGGCTGCCTACCTCTATGGCAATCTCGAACATACGGTTGACATCAGTCACATGCCGTTTGACAGCACCGTCGTTGAAAGTTGTAAGGCGTTCATGAACGCTGTGCGCCAGTATAAAGGTGCGAGTGAGGAGCAGCTGAAAAACTCGCTGTACTATAGTTTCGGCAACACGTTCTACTATAACTACTTCCTCATGCGAAACCTGAAGACGTATTGAGAGGTTAGAGGTTAGAAGTTAGAGGTTAGAAGTGAGAGGTTAGAAGTGAGAGGTTAGAGGTTAGACCGCTTAAAACATAAAAAAGAAGATGAAGAATATTTGCAGTTATTTCTTTTTGACAATAGTGCTGGCGCTTGCTGCATGCCAGCAGGCAAAGGTGCCTGCCGATTATGCGCTGCTTAATGAGAAACCAGCCATCTATCCGGACTATATCGATGTGACTGTGCCGGTAAACATTGCCCCGTTGCATTTCCTGTTGCAGAATAGCTATGATGAGGTGGTTACACGCTTCAAGGCTGGCGACACAGAGGTTGTGCTCGGCGGACAGAAAGTTATGATAGACCAGGATGACTGGCAGGAACTGAAGGAGAAGGCTTGCGCAGCAGGCTCACCCATAAGCGTGGAGATGTACACCCGCATGGGCGAGAAATGGCAGCGCTACCAGCCGTTTGACATCACAGTGTCAAAGGACAGCATAGACCCATGGCTCACATACCGACTCATATCGCCCAGCTATGTGGCCTACGAGGAGCTGACCATCAACCAGCGCTGTCTTGAGAACTATGACGAACAGGTTATCTATGACAACATGCTATGCTCAACAGAACAGAGCGGACAGTGCATAAACTGCCATTACAGTCAGGGAGGCAATCCACAGCGCACCGTCTTCCACGCTCGTCAGAATCTTGGCGGCACAATGCTTAACATTGACGGTAAGCTGAAGAAGATAAACTTGAAGACCGACAGCACCATCTCGGCTGGCGTTTATCCTGCATGGCATCCGAAGCAGAACGTGATAGCCTTCTCTACAAATAATACCATGCAGAGCTTCCATACGCGCGATATAGACAAGGTGGAGGTGCTCGACGATAAGAGTGACCTTATTCTATATAATGCTGCTACCGACGAGGTGAGCATCATCGAGAACGACTCCACGGAGTTTGAGACCTTCCCCTGCTGGAGTCCTGACGGACGCTGGCTCTACTACTGCTCTGCCCACTTCGAGTATGATGACTCGGCATCGACTACGGCTGCCGACTGCATTAAGCGTTACAAGGAGATAAAATATAATGTATATCGTAAGGCGTTTGACAGCGAGAAGCTTACCTTCGGACCTCGTGAGATGGTGTTCTGTGCCGACTCTATGGGGCTTAGCGCCACTTTGCCGCGTATCTCTCCCGATGGACGCTATCTGCTGATGACAGTAGGAGAGTGGGGTACGTTCCATATCTGGCATCGTGATGCCGACCTGTGGCTGATGGACTTGAATACGGGCGAGGCAGCACCTCTTGAGGGGGCAAACAGCAAGAGTGTGGAATCGTTCCACAACTGGAGCAGCAACGGCCGTTGGATAGTGGTGAGCAGTCGCCGCGATGATGGCAACTTCACACGTCCGTTCTTTGCTCATGTTGATGCCGATGGCCATGCGTCGAAAGCCTTCGAGCTGCCTACCGATGATCCAAACTTCCACCGTGAGTTCATGAAGTGCTACAATGTTCCTGAGTTCATGCGTGGGCGTGTAGAGATTTCTCCCCAGCAGTATGCTGACGCGTTGAAGAAACCTGCCGAAAAGGCAAAGTTCGTAAGGAGATAATTAACTAGAGTACTTGTCAAAACACAAGATTTATTTAAAAACAACGGATTTCGCGGATTTCACGGATTTAAGCCCTACTGATAATCAGTAACTTAGATAATTCGTTTAATCCGTGAAATCCGTTGTGGTTAATTATGACATGTCCTATAGTTTGTTATTATGGTTCGGAAAATGAAAAAGATTATTTTGTGCTATTGTCTGTCATTATTTTGAAGTGATAATACATCATTTTGTGCGTACCTTTGCAGCGGAATTAGAAACCATAAAAAATCAACTAATGAAAAAGATCTTCTTATTACTACTACTGACAGCCATCACTATGACGGTCAGCGCACAGAATGATGACGTGCCAGTGAAGACTGGCTCGTTTGAAGGTAACTGGGAATCGCTTAGCGCATGGGAGTGCCCAGAGTGGTTCAAGGATGCAAAGTTCGGAATATGGGCTCACTGGGGACCACAGTGTCAGGCTGAGGATGGTGACTGGTATGCTCGTTTTATGTACTATTCTAATAGCGGACAGTATAGCTATCATGTCAACAATTTCGGCAATCCAAGTGTTTTCGGACTGAAGGACCTCTGCAATGCATGGAAGGCAGACCAGTGGGATCCACAGGAGCTGGTGAGCCTCTACAAGAGCGTAGGTGCCCGCTATTTCATGGCATTGGGTAATCACCATGACAACTTCGATTTGTGGAACTCGCCTTATCAGGAGTGGAACTCTGTGAACGTGGGTCCGAAGAAAGACCTGCTAAAGGGATGGAGCGACGCCTGCAAAGCCGAGGGACTACCACTTGGCGTTTCTATCCACGCTTCACACGCATGGACATGGCTGGAGCCATCGCAGAATTATGACGGCAACCTGAAGAAGGCAGACGGCGTAGGCAAATGGTGGGAAGGAATGGATCCTCAGGAGCTGTACGCTCAGGACCATGCTCACTCTACTGGTTGGGAGAGTTCAGGCACTATTCACAGCCAGTGGGATTGGGGCAATGGCGCAAGCCTGCCTTCACAGGCATACAAGACGAAGTTCCAGAACCGTGTGCTGCAGGTCATCAACGACTATAACCCCGACATGGTCTATTTCGATGATACTGCCATGCCTTTCTATGGTTGTGATGACAATGTGGGCAAGAACATTCTTCAGCATTACTATAACCATAGTGCAGCACTGCATGAAGGCAAGCCAGAGGTGGTGGTGACAGGTAAGCAGCTCACCACTGAACAGAAAGACTACATGATGTGGGACGTGGAACGCGGAATTCCTGACCGTCCACAGGATGCCTACTGGCAGACTTGTACCTGCATTGGCGACTGGCACTATAATAAAGATGTATATAACGGCAATCGTTATAAGAGTGGTGCAACAGTCATACGCATGCTTATAGATGTGGTGTCTAAGAACGGTAACCTGCTGCTCAGCATCCCTGTCAAGGGCAATGGTACTATCGATGACAAAGAGCGCAAGGTTCTTGCTGACATAAAGGCATGGATGGACATAAACAGCGAAAGTATCTACGGCACACGTACGTGGAAGACCTTTGGCGAAGGCCCTCTTGCTGAAGCTGCCAACCCAATGACTGCTCAGGGCTTCAATGAGGGACAGGCATACTCGGCACAAGATGTGCGTTATGTAGAGAAGAACGGTGTTGTCTATGCCACTGTAATGGCATGGCCCACAGCAGGCGACTTCTGCTTCAAGGCATTCTCTGTCATTGAGCCTACCTATAGTGGCGAGGTGGAATCTGTGCAGCTCCTCGGAAGTGGCGATGTTGAGTTCGTTCAGGACATGAACGGTCTGACTGTTAAAGTACCAACAACAAAACCAAATGATATTGCACCCGTGTTCCGCATCACCTTCAAGGCTGATGACCGTTCAGCCTATGAGGTGCTGCAGTCACTGGTCTCTGACATGGAGTCAATGATGGAGACTCTGGCAGCACAGACACACCCTTATAACACAGGTAAGCTTAATGGTGCCAAGATGGCAACGCTCCAGGCAGCCATTGCTACTGCAAAGAGCATACCTTCGACCGTGTCTGACGATGAGGCTGTGACTGCACGTGAGGCACTGGCAGCAGCCTACCGCTCGTTCCTCAATGATGGTATGAACCGTGGTGGTGCTTTCAGCGGTGTTGTTGAGGATAACCTTACGACAAAGTATTTTGTTGAGGCATCGAGCTTCACTCGTTCAGCAGGTGGCACAGCACGTTTCGGAAAACCTAAAAACTGGACTGTCGAGAATTTCAATATCCCCAATGGAAACTCTGGCACTAAACAGGGACTTGACAACTATTCCGGCAACGAGGCTCTGATGCTGGGCGTGTGGAACGATGCTTCTGCCAACACTGGTGGTGACCTGAGCAACGCACGCATCTATCGTAAGGTGAAGATGGCTGCTGGCAAGTATTTCTTCGGCGCAGCCTATAACACAACCTATAGCATGAGTCAGCAGTCTTACATGTTCGTGAGTAAGACTCTCTGCAATACTGCCGATATTCCCACGCAGTCAATAGCATATTATAACATCAACAATTGTACTGGCGACATGAAGCTGCAGGGCCTGTACTTCCAGCTCGATGAAGAGACCGAAGTATATATTGGCTTCCAAGCAAACCTGCTCAATGGCTCTGCCACACAGGAGTTCCGTGCTGAGCGTGTAGCACTCTATAGTCCAAAAGAGGTGGGCGAGCGTCATGCAGAGGCTAACGGATGGCAGAAGATTGAGGCTCTGCCAAGCGACGCGAGCCAGTATTTCTATGCATTCTATGACCATGGCACTGACAATGCACTTGTCCTTGCCAAGGGCGACAAGCAGGGCACGTCATACATGACCATGTGGTATCAGGAGGATGTCTATCCCGAAGGAAACAAGGATGCCCTTTGGACTGTCGATGCTTTCAACTCTAACAACTACTCTGGGGCAAAGGATGAGGCTGTGAAGTGGCTCGTCATTACCAATGCAGGCAATCCAGACATCTGCATGCAGTCTAATGATAGCCCTAACAACTGGAACTATCGCACTGAGAACAACGGTGAGGGATGGACAGACCGTTGCTATGTAAGTGCAGCATATATGCCTGAGGCAGGCTGGACTCTGACAAACAACAAGGGTGGCAACATGGGTCGCTATGAGGACACCGACGAGATAAGTGGAAATGCTACTGATACCAATATTGGCCATTATGATATCTATACAATCCTGCGCGGTAACTATGTAGCTGCAGCAGAGAATGTTGACAAGGCATCAGAAGATAATCCTATCGACATCTCCTACGTCATCACTAATGCTGATGGTACACGCTATAACAACTTCCATGCTAAGCAGCCTGTAGGATGGACACTCTCTCAGGACGATGCCTTCGAAATAGAGTATTCAAGCTATTTGCCTACTAAGGTTGGCAACAGCTATTTCAACAAGTGGCAGGGTTCAGGCACACTGACAAACCGCGAAATCAGTCAGGAGATTACAGGTCTGCCAAATGGCACCTATCGCCTGTCAGTACGCACTGCAGCCAGCACCATTCATGCAGGAGCGTGGGCGTTTGCCAATAACGATAAGGTTGACATGACACAGCTGGTGGATAACAATGCTGTGGTTACTACAAAGGTTACAGACGGCAAGCTGACAATTGGTGTGAAGTTGGAGAACTATACCAGCAACAACTGTAAGTTCGACCACTTCGTGCTGGAATATCTTGGCGACGAGAACAATACCGTTCCTGTGAGTGGCACACACATGCAGACAACCGATGCACGCCAGCTGATCTACGACATCAGCGGACGACAGCGGGCAAAGATGCAGAAAGGTCTGAATATTGTTGGCAAGAAGAAAGTCGTTGTAAGATGATACACAAAAAAAATGAGTCCATCCGGACTCATTTTTTTGTTTAGTATGTGAACGATGATCCACCGAGGAACTCGCGTAGCAGCGATGTCGGTGGTATCTGCGTCTCTGGTATCGGACTAATATAACGCAGGAACTTGCGCAGGCGGTAAGCCTCGGCATGCTCAGGACAGTTCTCAGGCACCTGCTCAAGAAGCGGCTCTGCCTGACTCTTTATCACGGCAAGTTCGAAGAGCATGGCGGTATTAAACATTACATCGGCATTCTCCTGATAAGGGAATATCCACTTGTTCTCACCTTTGCGCACGGAAGCCCAGCGGCGTATGGTCTCGCGGGCATCTACACCACGGTATTTGTGGTCGCGAATGATGCGGCGTAGCAGACGGTTGTCTGTCGTCGGGATATAGTTGTGATTGTCAAGGAGCAGGGTGGTAAGTGCCGATGCATACACACGGAACTTCTTGTCGTTAGATATCTGGGCAGTAAGTTCAGGATTCAGTGCGTGAATGCCTTCCACGACGAGTATCTCGTCTTCCTTCAAACGCAGCTTCTTGCCGCTCCACTCGCTCCTGCCTTCCTGGAAATTGTAGCGTGGCAGCTCTATCTCCTCACCATTGAAGAGGGCTTCAAGCTGCTCATTAAGAAGAGGAATGTTTAGTGCATGTATGCTCTCGAAGTCATAGTCGCCTGTCTCGTCACGTGGCGTCTTGTCACGATCAAGGAAATAATCGTCCAGTGAGATGGGCACAGGCTTGATGCCGTTTACTGCCAGCTGTACTGAGAGACGCTTGCACGTGGTTGTCTTGCCACTTGACGACGGACCGGCAATGAGCACCATGCGTATGCCTCTCCTGTTGGCTATCTCGTCGGCAATCATTGAGATCTTCTTCTCCTGCAGGGCTTCGCTGATTTGTATGAGCTGTGAGCTGAACCCTTGGCTGATGGCCTCGTTAAGGTCTCCTATGGTGCGCAGACCGAGAATCTGCTGCCACTTGTGCTGCTCTTTGAAGATGCTGAACATCTTGTCCTGCATCACCATCTCGCCAAGTTCATCGGGGTTCTCGCGAGAGGGCAGGCGCAGCAGCAGGCCATCGTAGTATTTCTCCAGCCCAAAGAGGTAGAGCTGCTTGGTATTGGTAAGCAGCGAGCCGTAGTAATAGTCGTAGTAGTTGTCAATGTCGTAGAACGTGGTGAACAGCGAACCAGTGCTTTTGAGCAACTTTACCTTTGAGAATGTATGGAGAATGGTGAACATCTTGATAGCCTCCTCTGTTGTTGATTCGTGGCGGTGGATGGGGTAGGCTGCATCTATTATCTCCTGCATGCGCTTGCGAATCTTTCCCGCATCTTCGAGTGTCACAGGATGCCCAATGTCAAGGTCAACATAGTAACCGTTTGACACGGGTATATCTATAGTTACCTTGCATTTCTCATAAAGGTCGTGTACGGCCTTGCAGAGCACAAAGAACACTGTGCGCGTATAGGCACGCAGTCCCGATGGCGTCGTTATGCCAAGGAACTCAATGTTCTTTGCCTTATAGATGCGGTAGTGCATGCCTTCTACCTTGTTGTTCACATGGGCACTGATGGGGCCATGAGGAATGTCAAGTCCTGTCTGTTGATACAGCTCTTCGAGGGTGCTGCCTATTGCCACCTCATATTGTTTTGAGTCGTTAAGGCAGAATACTGTTGTTGTCTTTTCCATAGAGAATAGTTGTGTTGTTTCTTTCGTTTTAGGATACTATGCGACAAATTTACGTATTTTTTTTGTTTTTCCAAGCATAGGCAATAAAAAAATAGAAAAGATTGTTTATCTTTGTGGCAGTTTAATCGATTTATACATTTTTATAGTAATAAATAACAACGTGGTACTATGAGATTCAAGAGAATTCTTCTAAAGCTGTCGGGCGAGAGTCTGATGGGAAAGCAGGGCTTCGGCATAGACCCTGAGCGCTTGAGCGACTATGCTCAGCAGATTAAGGAGGTGAGTGAGATGGGCGTGCAGATTGGCATTGTCATTGGCGGTGGTAACATCTTCCGTGGACTGAGCGGAAGTCAGAAGGGCTTCGACCGCGTAAAGGGTGACCAGATGGGCATGTGTGCAACAGTCATCAACTCGCTGGCATTGTCATCGGCTCTTGGTGCCATTGGCGTGAAGAACAAGGTGCTCACTGCCATCCGCATGGAGCCTATTGGTGAGTTCTATACGAAGTGGAAGGCTATTGAGGCTATGGAGCAGGGACAGGTATGCATCTTCTCTGCAGGAACAGGCTCTCCTTATTTCACCACTGACACTGGTTCGTCACTGCGTGGCATAGAGATTGAGGCTGACGTAATGCTGAAGGGCACGCGTGTTGACGGCATCTACACTGCCGACCCAGAGAAAGACCCTACAGCAACAAAGTTCTCTGACATTACATATAAAGAGGTGCTGGCTCGTGGCTTGAAGGTCATGGATCTCACTGCTATCTGCATGTGTCAGGACAACAACCTGCCCATCTATGTGTTCAACATGGACATCGTTGGCAACCTGAAGAAAGTTATGGAGGGCGAGGACATCGGCACGCTTGTCCATAACTGATGACAAAGTAAATATCTTTTTAAACAACGGATTACACGGATTTTACGGATTTATGCCTGTTGATAGCAGGAACTTTGAGTGAAATCCGTGTAATCCGTTGTGGTTATTTTTATTTTATATTTAACTTTCCGTATGAACGGTTGTGGTTCCTGAACTCAAGTATTCGCGTTGTAGTTCTTCTTTCGTGAAGTCATGGACGGCTTCACGGTGTCCGCAGCTATGGCACTTGTAAACATCGTCATACGGATGATAACGATAGAGCACGTTGTAGTTGTGTACAGCGTATGTAGAATCAGTGGTGTGGATGGTGCGATGGTTGGTGTCATAGGATGAACCGTCGCTACGTGTCACGTGAGTCCACTCCCTGCGTGAGCCATGCTCCTCGTGAAGCAGATCGCCTGTTTCGCTCACAACTTCCCACTTCTCATATTCCTGTCCCCATACACGCTCGTCAAAATCCATGGTGTAGAGACGACGGCACTTCGGACAGCGGTTATGAGGAATAGTGTTCAGGTCGGCTGAAGCTATGGCATAAGCTGCGAATGCCGCCATAAACACCATCGGTATGGAAATAATCCAGAACGAGCCCCATGCCAGTGTGAGCACAAGCCACAGATAGGCGGAGACTATGGTGACTGCTGCAAAGAGAATTTGCAGTACGCTGTCGCCTAATGGATAGAATACGTAGCGGCAGTGGAGCAGAGCCTCGCAGATAAGCACCGGTATGGCAAGCGCTGCGAAAAGCCATACGAGGCCTAACAATATGTAGAAGGCCATGCCTACCCAGTGGTACCACTTGGCATCGCCGTCTATGCAAGATTTGTAGCTGCCGAAGGTGCTGGGTTGGTAGAACGACTCCTGGATATGTGTCATGAACAGGTCGCAGTCGATAATCTCGCTAACAAATGGCAATAGCTTCATCAGCCAATCGCTGCGGTCGCGTGGAAAGACGAGCTTGTAGTCAGTGGCAATGAGAGAGTCGTTGAACGTCACTATGGGACGATAGAAGCGACCATCACTCTTCTTGAACACCAAGATGGTGTTGAACATGGCTGTCAGCTGCTTGTCAACGGTATTTACTGAAATTGCCGGACGGAAGAGACTGTCACACTTTCCGAAAGTGTTGTCAAGATACAAGCGGCGGAACTTCTTCTCCGACATGGTGTAGTAGCCTTTGAAGTCTATCAAGTAGTCGTGCATGTCGTCGTTGAACTCTGGCACAACATCATCGAGCCGCAACTCTTCCTCGCGACCTTCCTCTGTCCTTACCAGAAAGTTGAACCTGTCCTTGCTTCTGCCAAGGATGGTTATCTTCTCACGCGTCTTATTATTAATAAGAGGTAGATTGAATTCGTCGATGTCAACGAAACCGCGACGGCCGTCTGCCGTCTGAACCCACAACTGCATAGGTTCGCGGTTGCTTACCTCTGCCTCGTCGAAACCCAGATAGAGTACGCTGTCGCCAATGGCGAGCTGCTGCTTCACCGTGTCTTTCTCAAAGATGCACTTCAGCGTTGCCTTCTTCTCAATGGGAATCATGATGGCCTTCTCAGGACGCTCATTGTTCATCGTGAAGTAGTTGAACGCCATGATTATCAGGAAGAAAATAAGCAGGAATGGGGTATGCTTCCAGAACAGTTCTGAGAAGTTTATGTCAGAATAGCCTGATCTGTTACTGTGGTTAAAAAAGTCTTTGATTTTGAACATAGTCTTAAGGTTTTAGTCTTTGTATTATGGTGTTATTTCTCTTCGGTGAAGTCAACATATTCGCCCTCGTCCTGAGTGAAGATCTTGCGACGCTCTTCAGTTGAACGCTCGTCTATGATTGTCACGCCTTCGCTGGTCTGTGTCGTGCGGCGCTGGCTCTGCTGGGCTTTCTGCTGCTCTCTCTGCTGCTTCCATTTGTGCTGGGCGCTACCATCGTTGCCTTGGGTGGTGCCGGCTCCTTTGAAATAGTCTCTTTCAAACTGCTGTCCAGGTCCGGTGTAGTCTCGGTAATGCTTGTCAGCCATCTTCTTGAAGGTCTCGTCGTCATAGTCACCTGTCAGATGCTGTCTTATGCGCAAGAAGAACTTACGCAGGAAAAGAAATCCTATCAGCAGTAGGATAAATGCAAAGACGAGAAGGAATATGATAACACCTCCAAAGAGTTTAGCAACCATAAGAAAGTATAGATTTAAGGATTATTTGTTAGTCAAGGCTGAGAGCAACACGTACCACGCTATCACGGCAGAGATGCCGATGACACCGTAGCCAAGTACAAGAGGGCATACGATGAGCAACACCGCGCTGATTACGAAGCCATATTTCACCTCATTGCCTTTCCAGCCCCAGTGCTTGAACTTCAGAGCGAAGAGTGGCAGCTCTGCTATAAGCAGATAGCTACTGAAAGGTATCATTGCCAGTACGATGTACATATACAGTGGCTCGTTCAGCTGATGCTCTGTCATCCATACTATGAGTGCTCCCCAGAAAAGGGCGTTGGCAGGCGTTGGCAGACCTATGAACGATGTTGTCTGACGCTCGTCAAGGTTAAACTTTGCCAGGCGCAATCCTGAGAAGGCTGCCACAATGAATGCCAGGAATGGCACAAACAGCAGATGCTGATGGAAGCCACAAAGGTAATTGAATATTATTGCTGATGGCGCTACACCGAATGTCACTACGTCGGCCAGTGAGTCAAGCTCCTTGCCAATAGGCGAACTTACGCCCAACAGACGTGCCGACATGCCGTCAAAGAAGTCGAACACAGCTCCCGTTATAATCCAAAGCAATGCCAGCGTTGGATTGCCATAGATGGCTTCCACCGTTGCTATGCAACCTGAAACGAGGTTGCAGCATGTTATGGTATTGGGGATATGTTTCTTCATAGCGTAGCGATAACGGTTAGGTCACCGGTTGTTGACTGTCCCATCTTGACTTGTGGCTTATAACCCAGTGGCAGGAACACGTCAACGCGCGAGCCAAGCTTGATGAAACCCAGATGCTCGTCAATATAGCATTCCTCTTGCTCCTTTGCGTAGGTCACGATGCGTCGTGCCAATGCACCGGCTATCTGGCGCACCAGCACCTGCTGGCCGCTAGGAGTCTCAATCATGGTGTCGGCATGCTCGTTCTCCTCGCTTGCCTTTGGCAACCATGCCTTGTGGTAGTTTCCGTTGAAATGCTTCACAAACAGCACCTTACCGTCAACGGGGAACCAGTTGGCGTGAACATTCAGTGGGCTCATGAAGATGCTTATCATTAGTCGCTTCTCATGGAAATAGGTGTTCTCCATCACTTCCTCGATTACAACAATCCTACCATCGGCAGGAGCCACAACGGTGTTCTCCGTGTCTCCTGGGAAATATCGCTTCGGACAACGGTAGAAGTTCAGCATCATCAGCCATGCTGAGCCAAAGATACATGTGAATATTGCAAAAGGTATTGGAGTGTCAAATGCTTTCCATAGAATCACGTCGATGGCAATGATTGTGAATAGAGTATAGAGCAATTCTTTTGTGCCCTCGTGATGGATTCTAGTATTTTTTAGTTTTCTGAGTCTTTCTCCCATGGTAAAGTTTTGTACAAAATCAATGCAAAGGTAATGTATTTTTGTTAAATAGCAAACTTTTCGGGACAATCTTTGCGTTTTTAGTCACTTTTAGCAGCTTTTTAAGTGGTTTCCTTGTTTTTACAATTGCAGTGTCATGTTTCTTTTGTACTTTTGCAACGAAAAGTCAGTAACTCAACTTCCGTAAGCCATGCTTACTTAGTTTAGAGGTAAGTGGTTAGAGGTTAGAGGTTAGAGAATAGTTGGATAAAAGCAGAAAAGTCTGTGCAATAAGAAAACGGTAGAGCTAATCTCTCACCTCTTACCACTCACCTCCAAAAAGTTGAAATTGTGAAACTTGTAAAATTTTTTCATTATGGTAAAGCACATTATTCTTTGGACTCTTAACCCTGAACTGTCAGAGGAAGAGAAGCAGCAGGTTAAACAAGGTATCAAGGCTGGTCTTGAAGGACTCGTTGGAAAGGTACCGGGACTTCTTGATGTAAAGGTAAACATTGACGGTCGTCTGTCGTCATCCAATGCTGACGTCATGCTTGACTCTACCCTTGAGTCAGAAGTGGCATTGCGTGGCTACGCACAGCATCCTGAGCATCTTGCTGTGGCAAACACAAAGGTTCGTCCTTTCACCGTAAGCCGTTCCTGCCTCGACTTTGAGATTTAGCAAATCGTTATTTTGAAAAATATTCTAAAGTGATATGTTTTATGCAAAAAGCGAGACGATTATAATGTTCTTCTTTTTGCTAATTAACTAAAGAGTCCACACTTGCCGATGCCAGTGTGGACTCTTTGTTGATCCCCCCTTGTGGATAGGATACTGTTTTTGATAACTAATAACTGTTTTGCAGATTTAGAAAAGCGTTTTAGCCTTGCAGCATGAAAGTGACGGGAAGTACATACTTCACTGCTGTTGGCTTGCCACCGTCCTCACCAGGAGTCCACTTAGGCATAGCCTTGACAAGACGAAGTGCTTCAGCATCGAGAAGAGGATGAGCTGACTTCAGAATGAAAGGATCTACGATGGCGCCCTTCTCGTCAACAGTAAACTTAACAAGTACACGGCCGCTGATGCCATTCTCCTCGCACTCAGCAGGGTATTTCATATTCTTTTTGAAGAACTCAGCGTAGCCAGGCAAACCACCAGGGAACTCAGGCTGCTTCTCAATGTCTTCGCGTGTACCGTCAAGAAGGAATACTACAGGTATGGTGAATTTTACGCGAACAGCTTCACCATTGTCGTTCTGACCTGCTTTCCATGTTGGCATAGAGCTTATAACACGTACTGCTTCAGTATCGAGAAGAGAGTCGGCAGACTCTGCTACTTCAACATTGCTTATGCTACCATCCTTTTCAATAATGAAATTAACGAGTACACGTCCTTCGAGACCAACTTCTTCGGCCTTCTCAGGATACTTGACATTATCTGCGATGTACTTAACGAGAGCTTCCTGACCGCCTTCAAACTCTGCCATTACTGCGCATGAATCGACTGGTTCGTCCTCAACTGCAGCGGTCTGCTTGTTCTGTGAACACATGCTCAGCCCCATCACTGTGATGGCTGCTAATACGATAATCTTAATCTTTTTCATTTTAATAAAATAATGTGTTGTTTTTAGGTTTGAAATAATTTGCTGCAAATATATCGCATTTGCGGTAATATGTTACAAAAAACGAGTGTGCAAAATAGTGTGCATTTTGCAACATCTTGATTATTAAGGAGTTCTGTTATAAGGTTTTTATTACTTCATCCCAGTCGGATGGGCTGCCATTACTTCCGAAAGCGCGTTGATAGAGACGGCGACGAGTGGATGATATGGCTTCGTCGCTGCGTATGGTGAGGCGTGCAATGTCACTTGGTTTCATGCCAGTCTTCAGAAGCAGACATATGTGATAGTCATGAGTGGACAGTCGGCAGAGGTCATATAGGCGCTGACGGAAATGTGGGTAGTCTTTAATTATGGACTGTTCAAGTGAATCCCAGTCGGAGTCTGTCATTGGTTTGTTGTCACCGCCATTGAGCTTTAGCTTCAGTAACTTGAAGATGTCGCTTTGCTGCGTGGCTTTGCTTTTATCGTTGTTTCTGTCATCACCTCTGGTAAGATATTCTTCACGCCACTGGCGCATTTTATCAATTCTGAACTTTAGGATGAGCTGGCGCTGGCGGTGTATGTGAAGCAGCAGAATTAGAAAGACAATGGTGAGTAGGGTAAGTGTCGTGACTATTACGATAATACGGATAAGATGTTCGTTATGTTGTGACAATTTGCTTATCTCTCGCTGGGCACGACGGTCCTGATAGTTGGCGTGATGCTGCAACAGCTGTTTGGTGATTTTCTCTCCCTTGCGAATCATGCCGTTGCTCTCCTCATATTCGTTGAGACTCTCACATGCCTCTTCCTTCTTACCGAGAGACATAAGAATACGGGCTGTATGGAGCTGACCGAAGGCACGGACATAATAAGAGTATTTCTTTGAGAGTTTTCTGTAACATCTAATGGCTCTTTCATAATCACCGTTTCGTTCAGCTATCCACCCTTCATAGATATACTCCAGCTCAGTGCTTTTAGGCGTGAGATGGTCTATATTCTCAATATGGGCATCGGCTATTTCGTCTGTCATGGTCTGCATCTCGTTGTAGCGAGTGTAGTAGTCACTGTATATGTGACCATAGTTGGGAGAGTAGTTGTCTGGCATCTCCTCTATTACTCTGCGTAGGGACTCGCGTGCAGAAGAGTATAGTCCCATACTCTCATAGGCAAGGGCTATGCTGCGCAATGTCTTTTGCCATGATATGGTGTCACATAGTACGGAGTCAAGGCGTGCTGCTTCTTTCAGTTCAACAATACTCTCGTCGGGCAGGGCATTACGGAAGAAGAGCAGTCCCATGCGGAAATGAGTCTCGCGGAGTAAGGTGGTGTCGGGACAATGACCAAGAATGTCGAGCGCTTCCTCATAGATGTCGAGCGCTGCAACAGCATCGCTGTCCTCAGTCGCTATGGCTGTGCTTAGCATGCGGTTTACGTGGTCAGCACAGCTGCCTTCTGGTTTGCAAGAAAAGACAGCGAAACAGGTAGCCATGTAGAAAACGGTGGCTACGAGCTTCGCTGTTATGTGTAAACGCATCATCTTTTGTCTTATTACGCTACTGCTCGGCAGCTGTAAGCAGAATCTCGCCGAGTGTTGGGTGAATATGTACTATGTCGCGGAGCTGCTCAACGGTGGCACCGAGACACATCAGGGCGCTGACCTCCTGAACAATGTCGGCAGAGTGGGCACCATAGGCATGACAGCCAAGGATGCGACCTCCACCTTGCCCCTCCGAAGGCGGGGTGCTGAAGAGCTTCAGCATTCCTTCCGTCTCGTTCATTGCCAGTGCCTTGCCATTGGCACGCCAGAATGCCTTGCGACATTCATAGGGGGTGCCATCAGTCTTCAACTGGTCTTCGCTCTTGCCAACGCACGCAGCTTCGGGAGTGGTGAAGATTGCTGCAGGCATGATGCCAAAACGAATGTTGTCTTGATGGCCGAGAATCTGATTTACTACGTGAATGCCTTGCATCTCAGCAGCGTGGGCCAGCATCTGACGACCATTGACATCGCCGATGGCGAAGAGAGACCCACCCCCAACCCCTCCCGAGGGGAGGGGAGTTGAGATGCGGAAGTCGTTGTCAACGGGGATGCAGCCATTAGGCGCGAGGGTAATGCCGGTAGCTTCGAGGTTTAGCCCTTCGGTGTGTGGTTTGCGTCCTGTTGCCATGAGGATGACATCGGCATCTATCGACTCCGTCTTTCCTTTTCGTTCGAACACAACTGCACCACCTTCAACAGCCTTCACGGCACACTGCATGTTGAACGTCACACCCATTTTCTCCATAGTCTTGCGCAGACGCTTGGCTATGTCGCTGTCGAGCGTAGGCAGACATTCCTTTAGATATTCAATGACGGTCACCTCCGTTCCGAATCTGTTGAATACGGAGGCAAACTCCATGCCTATGACACCGGCACCGATGATAGCTAAACGCTTGGGCTGCTGCTTCAACTGTAGCAGTCCTGTAGAGTCAACGAGATGCGGATCAGTAAGGTCGGGTAGCGGTAGCCACTTAGTCTGAGAGCCTGTAGCAATGATGATGTTCGGGGCGACGAAGCGGTCACCGCTCGTACATCCCTCCACGGTATGCTCATCAGCGAAGCGTCCCTTCTCACGTACAAGTGTGATGTTGGGGTGGGAGAGAAGTGTCTCCACACCGCTGCGTAACTGTTCTACTACTTGCGGCTGACGCTCTACAGCCTCTTCAAACGACGCTGCATGTACGTAGGTCTTTGTCGGTATGCAGCCCACGTTGAGACACGTGCCTCCCACATGCTCTCCTTCGAAGATTACTACCTTCAGACCATTCTTCGCGGCATATTCAGCGGTGCGGTAACCACCAGGGCCAGCACCAATGATTATCAGATCACAACTATTCATAATTCCATATTCTCAACTCTCAATTCTCAACTGACTCCACGTTACCACAGGATGCTTGGCTGCAAGGACATCATCAACACGCCCGATGGGAGTGTTGTGGGGTGCCGACTTTACTAGCTCTGGGTCTGTCTTTGCTTCCTCGGCAATCTTGCGCATCACAGCGATGAAACTGTCAATGGTCTCTTTCGACTCGTTCTCCGTTGGCTCAATCATGAGACTCTCATGGAACAGCAGAGGGAAGTAGATTGTAGGAGCGTGGTAGCCATAGTCGAGAAGACGCTTTGCCACATCCATTGTGGTAACGCCTGTGGACTTGTCCTTCAGACCGTCGAATACGAACTCGTGTTTGCACAACCCCTCTATAGGTAGTTCATAAACATCCTTCAACGACTCTTTTATATAGTTCGCGTTGAGCGTTGCCAATGGTCCCACTTCCTTTATGTGCTCGCGACCGAGCGAGAGGATATAGGCGTAGGCACGTATGACTACTGCGAAGTTTCCATGATAGGGCGATACGGTGGGGAAGAACTGCTCCAGTCCTTTGCGCACGCCAACAGGACCCGCACCAGGACCGCCACCACCATGAGGCGTGGAGAACGTCTTGTGGAGGTTGATGTGCATCACATCGAAGCCCATGTCACCAGGACGTGCTGCTCCGAGCATAGGGTTGAGGTTGGCACCATCGTAGTACATCAGACCGCCAGCCTCATGGACAAGTTTCTCTATCACAGGTATTTGGCGCTCGAAGAGTCCGAGAGTGTTAGGATTTGTCATCATCATAGCAGCAATCTCAGAGCTGTGTTGAGTCAACAGCTCTTTAAGTGCTTCTACATCGACGGTGCCATCGGCAAGCGACTTCACCTCGATAATGTCCATGCCACAGACGGCGGCAGAGGCAGGGTTAGTGCCATGGGCAGAGTCGGGCACGATGACCAGACGGCGAGCCATGTCGCCACGGCTCTCGTGATACTTTTTTATAACCATCAGTCCCGTAAGCTCACCATGAGCGCCTGCGAAGGGCTTGAGAGTGAATGCGTGGAGCCCCGTCAGCGCACAAAGCGATTTGGATAGCAGTGTGCATACAGCCTCAGCACCGCGAGTGGTGTCGGCAGGCTGAAGGGGGTGCAAGTTGACGAACTGTGGCAGAGAAGCCATCTCTTCGTTTATCTTCGGGTTGTATTTCATTGTGCAGCTGCCCAGAGGGTAGAAACCGTTGTCAACACCGAAGTTGTTTGCCGACAGGTTCGTATAGTGTCTAACGACAGTCATCTCGTCGCATTCAGGAAGAGCAGCGTCGCTCTTGCGTCTCATGGAATCAGGTACCTCGTAATCACCGAAGCGGTTCTTCGGCAGAGAGTAGCCGCGACGGCCAGGCTGTGACAATTCGAAAATAAGATTTCCGTATAATTTGTTATTCATGACGATTCCAGAATGAGTTAGTTTACACCTTGATAAAAGTTTGTCATCTCAACCATACGGTCTATCTCTTCTTTAGTACGCTTCTCTGTGACAGCAAACATTATCTGGTCCTCAGCCACCATGACACCTCCAAAGATGTCGTTCTTTAGAAGGAACTGACGCAGAATGTTTGCATCGCCGTCGAAACGAACCACGAACTCATTGAAGAACGGCTTGTCATAGACGAGCGTGAAATGACCAGTGGCAAGAAGCTTGTTGCATAGATAGTGTGCGCCTGAGTATGACAGCTCTGCCGCTTCGCGCAGTCCCTGCTTACCCATTAATGAACAGTAAACGGTTACCCACAGCGCCATGAGACTCTGATTGGAACAGATATTCGATGTGGCTTTTTGGCGACGGATGTGTTGCTCGCGAGCCTGAAGGGTGAGCACAAAAGCACGTTGTCCGCGGTTGTCAACGGTGCGTCCTACTATTCTGCCAGGCATCTTGCGGATGAGCTTCTCTGTGCAGCACATATAGCCTACATAAGGTCCGCCCCATTGCATGGGAATGCCAAGCGACTGCGCATCGCCTACAGCAATGTCTGCTCCCCATTCGGCAGGTGTCTTCAGCACTGCGAGGTCGGCAATGATGCTGTTCATAATGAAGAGCGCTTTCTTCTCGTGTATGGAGTCGGCAAAGCCTGTGTAGTCTTCAACAATGCCAAAATAGTTTGGCTGTTGCACTATGACACCTGCCACGTCGTCGATAGTCGAGAGCAGAGAGTTGAGCGTTGAGAGGTCGGTGACACCTTCCTTTTCAGGAATCATCTCGATGTTGATGCCCTGAAAGTGGGCGTAGGTCTTAACTACCTCAATCGTCTTAGGGTCAACTGTCTTAGAGATGAGCACTGTCTTCTGCTTCTTTCCTGCAGCAACAGCCATCATCATTGCCTCGGCAGTGGCTGTGGTGCCGTCGTACATAGAGGCATTGGAGATGTCCATGCCCGTCAGTTCTGTCATCATTGACTGATACTCGAAGATGTAGTGCAGTGTGCCTTGTGATATCTCTGCCTGATATGGGGTATAGCTTGTCAAGAACTCTGAACGCGACAGCAGGTTTGGAATGATGGAGGGCGTGTAGTGATCATAGACGCCGGCTCCGGCGAAACAGGTGAGCTGTTTGTTTTGTGAGCCAAGGCTCTCAAATAGCTGACGTACCTCTATCTCGCTCAACTCTGAAGGCAAGTCGTAATCCCCATGGAAACGGATATCCTCGGGAATCTCGGCATAGAGCTCATCGAGACTCTTAACACCCACCTTCTGTAGCATCTCCTGCAGGTCGGATGGGGTATGCGGAAAATATTTGTACATTTCAGAATTGCGTAATTATTTATTCTTTGCAGAACTCTGCGTAGCTGTTTGCATCCATGAGGCTGTCGAGCTCGGTCTTATCGGTAAGCTCTACCTTGATAATCCAGTTCTCCCATGGGTCCTGATTTATGAGCTCGGGCTGATCTTCCAGTGCCTCGTTTACCTCAATGACAGTGCCGCTGACAGGAGCAATAAGGTCGCTGGCAGCTTTCACACTTTCCACTGCGCCAAACTCTTCGCCTGCCTCAACTTCATCGTCAACCTCGGGCATGTCAACATATACCACATTGCCCAACGCGTGCTGTGCATAATCAGAAATGCCGATGTAGCCAAAATCGCCTTCTACTCTTACGTATTCGTGTGACTCACTGTAGTAGAGTCCTTCTTTTACTGTTGCCATATTTCTGTTAGTTTTAAATTGTTAGTTATTATTAAATGGTTATTGTTTACAGTCTTGCGTTTATTGTTTGTAATGTTTGTCGTAGAAACGCTTCTTCACTACGATGCCAGGGAATACCTTCTTGCGGATCTGTACTGCTACTTCTGTTCCAAGCTTCGCATACTCGCTGTCAATGAGTGCCATACAGACGCTCTTATCGCTGGATAGAGTATGGTAGCCAGTGGTGACCTCACCGATGATGTTGCCACTGCTGTTTAGTACGGCATATCCATGACGTGGTATGGCTTTGTCCTGCAACTCTATTCCTACAAGTTTCTTCGCTGTGCCCTCTGTCTTCTGTCTCAGAAGAGCTTCGCGCCCTATGAACTCAGGCTTGTCGAACTTGACAAACATTGTAAGTCCTGCCATGACAGGTGAGATGTCGGCTGACAGCTCGTCGCCATAGAGAGGCAGACCCACTTCGAAACGCAGGGTGTCGCGGCATCCCAGTCCGCATGCCTGTACACCGGCAGCAACAAGCTTGTCCCAGCATTCGTTGATGTACGCATGAGAAGCATAGATCTCAAACCCATCCTCACCGGTATAGCCGGTGCGTGAAATGATAATGTCCTGAGGTGCTACCATCTTGCAAGTGTAGAATGTCATTTCGCTGCATGGCAGTCCTAATACGCGTTCTACTATATCTTCGCTTTGTGGTCCCTGTATTGCCAGTTGTCCATAGTGCTCCGACATGTTACGCAGCTCAATGTCAAAGACCGTCTTCTCAGCTTGTTGCTGCATCCATGCCCAGTCTTTTTCGATGTTGGCTGCGTTGATGACGAGGAAGAAGTCGTTCTCTCCCATCTTATACACCAACAAGTCATCTACTGTGCCGCCGTTCTCATAGCACATCATTCCATAGAACACTTTGCCTACAGGCGCGCCTGCAACATCGTTGGTGAAGATGTGCTGTACATAAGCCTCGGCGTCCTTGCCGCGTACTGTTACCTCACCCATGTGAGAAACATCGAACATACCTACGCGCTCGCGAACAGCCTGATGCTCAGGGGCGATGCCTACATATTGTAACGGCATCTCGAAGCCACCGAACGATACCATCATCGCTTTTTGAGCTACGTGTTTTTCGTAGAGACACGTGCGTTTGTCCTTTCTTTCTGGTTCTGTTTGTACTCCCATTTTGTTTTCTGTATTATTTTTAAGGTATTAAGTTTATGAATTCTTCTTTCAGATAGGATTCTTCAAGTTTCTCGATAGCAGCCACATCATCGGCACTCAGTAGCAGCTCTCCATTGCAAAGGGTGCTTCTTATGTGTGACTGCAGTTCATCGAAACTCATCGAGGTGTGATCCTTCAAAAGAGTTATGCGCTGGCGCACGCTTTTTATTCCTTTCTGCTCCAGTTTCTCTTTGCTTGGCGTTATGGCGTTGAGCATGTGTTCCATGTTGGTGTCGTAGAGCATGGTGCTGTGAACAACGCTCTTCCCTGGCAGGTGATAGCATGCTGTGCCGCATACCTTCTTGTCAGCGATGAGCACGTCGTTATGACTTGTGCCTACAGCTTCAATGCCGATGCGGCGCAACACAAGGATAATCATCCCGATGAAGGTGTTGAAGGCAAAGTTTACATTCTCTTCAGAACTGACGTATGACAGCATCAGGTTGTCTTTATCAGCATAAACACAGCCGCCACCGCTTTTCCTACGGTAGATCTTGATGTCATGCTCGCGGCAATAGTCAACGTTAACCTCGGCTTCAAGTGCTTGGTTGCGACCGAAGATGACGCTTGGCTCTACATGCCACAGGAAGAAAAGGTCGGCTTCGTCAAACTGACGAGCCACATATTCCTCCATAGCGAGATAGAACGATAACCGCCGAATGCCACGCTCTGGTAAGACAACGTATTTCATACGTATTAAACAATCAAATCTTTGAAGGTTAGCAATTTATTTCTGCAAATGTATGAAGTTTTTATTGAAGTGCCAAATGATTCAATCACTATTTTTTGAAAAAAGAGTGCCGTCTTCACAAGAAATTATTATCTTTGCATCGTAAAAACCAAAATAGTAATGAAAAAGCTTCTAATTTCTCTTCTTGCAGTGCTTTTTGCGGCACCGTCTTTCGCACAGTATAACAGTGGCGAAGTGTCAATCAGTGAGAGTACATTGTACTATGGAATACGTCTTGGTGTTGACTTCGCAAATATTTCCGGTGATGGTACGGGAGGATTCAAGAGTAGGACTGGTATGACCCTTGGCTTTGCTCTCGGTTTGCATGTAAGTGAGCAGACACCTATCTGCCTTGAGTCAGGAATTTATTATACTGAGAGAGGCGCTAAGCAGAATATTGCTGGTGGTGAGGTGACTACAAGCCTCTGTTATCTTGAACTTCCTATCCTGATAAAGTATGGTTTCGAGGTAAGTGATGACTGGGCTGTGCTTCCGTTTGTGGGCCCTTATTTTGCACTCGGTGCAGGTGGTAGTATTATCAATAAGGTCAGTGATACCAGCGTGAGCTCATACAAGGACGTTTACAGTCGTCCCGACATGGGCTTTAAGATAGGTTGTGGTGCCGAGTATAACCATCTGTATATAGAGGCAGGCTATCAGTTCGGTGTTGCCAATATAGCAAAGGATGACGTTCATGCCCGTCATGGAAACGCCTTGTTTCTGAATGTAGGCGTTAATCTTTGATGAGACATATTTAAAAAACAATATTTCTTTTAAAAACAACGGATTACACGGATTTTGCGGATTTAAGCCCTACTGAAAACCAGTAACTTATGGAATCCGCGAAATCCGTGTAATCCGTTGTGATTAATTAAGATATACCTCTAACTTCTCACCTCATTTATCATATGCGTGAACAGGATAGTCAACGGTGTAGTGCAGTCCGCGGCTTTCCTTGCGCTCAAGGGCAAAGCGCGTGATGAGGTATCCCACATTAATCATGTTGCGGAGTTCGCAGATGTCGCGTGATGCCTTAACACGTTTGAAGAGATTCTCTGTTTCTTCATAGAGCATGTCAAGACGGTCCCATGCGCGGTGCAGGCGCAGGTCGCTGCGCACAATGCCTACATAGTTTGACATGATCTGATTGACTTCCTTTACTGACTGCGTTATCAGAATCTTCTCCTCGTTAGTCATCGTGCCCTCATCGTTCCATTCAGGCACCTTTTCGTTGAAGTCATAGAGGTCAATATGCTCCAGTGAGTGCTTTGCAGCTGCGTCGGCATATACAACAGCCTCGATGAGTGAGTTTGATGCAAGACGATTGCCACCGTGCAGTCCTGTGCATGAACATTCGCCGATGGCGTAGAGACGTTCAATGCTCGACTGACCGTTGAGGTCCACCTTTATGCCACCGCACATGTAGTGGGCGGCAGGTCGTACAGGTATATAGTCGGTGGTGATGTCTATGCCCATGGACAAGCACTTCTGGTAAATGTTGGGGAAGTGCTTCCTTGTCTCAGCAGGGTCTTTGTGGGTAACGTCAAGACACACATGGTCCAGACCGTGAATCTTCATTTCTTTGTCTATGGCACGGGCTACTATGTCGCGAGGTGCCAGTGACAGGCGCTCGTCATATTTCTCCATGAACGACTCTCCATTGGGTAGTCGCAGTATGCCGCCGTAGCCGCGCATTGCCTCGGTGATGAGGAACGCCGGATGAGTCTCGCCAGGAGAGTAGAGCGCTGTGGGGTGGAACTGTACAAACTCCATGTCCTGCACCGTTCCCTTTGCGCGATAAACCATTGCCTCGCCGTCGCCTGTCGCAATGACAGGATTTGTGGTGGCCTGATAAACAGCTCCGCAGCCACCGGTACACATAAGTGTTACCTTGGCTAGGTAGGTGTCAACAGTCTCTTGTGGATTAAGGACATAAGCGCCGTAGCAGTAGATATATGGCGTGCGACGCGTTACTTTAGCACCAAGATGGTGCTGTGTTATAATCTCTACGGCGAAATGGTTCTCCTTGATAGTAATGTTTGGACAAGCCCTTACAGCAGCCATCAGTCCGCGCTGTATTTCTGCACCTGTGTCGTCGGCATGATGTAGGATGCGGAACTCTGAATGACCGCCCTCACGGTGAAGGTCGAAGTTGCCGTCTTCCTTGCGGTCGAAGTTCACTCCCCATTCTACCAGCTCTTTTATCTGCTCAGGTGCATTCCTTACTACCTGCTCTACAGCCTTCGGGTCGGAGATGTAGTCACCCGCAATCATCGTATCCTCTATATGCTTCTCGAAATTATCGACAGCAAGGTTCGTTACGGAAGCGACACCTCCCTGTGCAAACGAAGTGTTTGCCTCGTCAAGCGATGTCTTACAGATGATACATACTGAACCTTTTTGTGCTCTTGCCACTTTAAGCGCATAGCTCATACCAGCTACGCCTGCTCCTATGATAAGAAAATCGTATTTATAAACCATTTGTATCGTTTTTCTTTTCTTCGTCAGGTTTTTCTCGGCAAAGGTACTACTATGCGCTTAAAATGCCAAATTTTTTATCTTACTTTTGTATTTGTTGCCTAATTATGGCACAAATCATATTGTGATACTCGGTTATTTGTATATCACGTAGTTTCGTAGCCAGTTAACCAGTGACCATACGAAGAGGAAGATGACAAGAATAACCATGACTATGATGGCTATCGCCCATGCTACGAGGTGCTGGGTGTGGTCATCGTCGGTTGTCGTTGTACCGTCACTCCACTTCGTTACGGTGCGAACAGTCTGTGCTCCCAATATCATGCCGAACACGCCGCCAAGCAGCCAGTTCAGTGCGCCGCGACCTGAGCTGCCCTTGAATGTGCGGTGGTCAATCATGAAGACAGGCTTCAAGCTTGCCATATAGTATAGACCAAGGCTGAAGAAGAAGAACAGTGATGACTGGAAACCTGAGGCATACCACATGATTCCTGCGAAGATGATAGTGATCCATACCATGACCTTCGAACCATCGAACAGTCGCTTGCTTGAAGACTCAACACAATCAACAAGCTCGTTGATTCTTGCTACTACATCAGGATCGGTGACGTGTGCATCAAGAGCTTCTCTGATGGCAGCTCTTGACTCGTCCATCTGTTTCTTTGTAGTGATAATCCATTGGTCGGTCTCTCCTGGCACAGGAGTCCATGTGTCGAATACTTGGTTAAGCTTGTCAACGTACATATTTGTCTCTGAATCAGGCATTGTCTCTGGCAGTCCTTCCTCACGGCGAAGAGCCATCTGCTCGTCAACAGTAGTCTTCCATATCACTGATGGATGCTTCTTCTTGTAGATCATCTCAAAGACGCGAGGCCAGAACAGCACATAGAGCATGTGGAAGAACATGAATAGTATTGCAAGCAACAGAAGTATGCCGAGAATGGTTTCCTCTAACGACTGGCTTGAACCGCTGCTTCTACTGCTTGAACTGCTTGAGCTGCTGCTCTCGCTTGAATAATTGTCGTTCTCGCTTGAATAGCTGCTGCTTTCACTTGTTAAATTGCCGCTCTCGTCGTTCTCCATAAAGCCATCAGCGCGCAAGTCATTCTCGCGTGCCTCCTTAACTGCATTCTGCAGCTCTTCTTCTGTCATCACGTCGAATGTTGGGTCGTATGCGCTGCCGTTGCCTACGATAAGTATCATCTCGTCGCCGATGCCTGGCATGTTCTTCAGACCGTCGCTTACCTCAGTCAACTGTACGTGTATTGTACCGTCTGTGCGGTATTTCTTCACCTGAATGGTCTCAGTAGCGCCATTTACCTTAACTTCGAAGATGTAATTGTTGTCGGCTGCTGATCCTTTGTACTTCAGTGGTGAGTTGATGTTGCCTTCGCCGCCTTCATAACTGAACGTACCGCAGTTGCCATCTGAATTGGCTGTGCGGCTGATCTCGAGCATAACGATGCCACTCTCGTAGTCTGTTGTCTGCCATGAACCAGCAGGGTAGGCTGCTTCTTTTGTCTGAGCCCATGTCGCGATTGCCATCATCAAGAATACGATGCTGGCAAAGATTCTCATAGAAACATTCTTTTTCATAGTTTGAATATTAGGTAAGTATTAAATAAATGATTTGAAGTTATTGTTGTTTTGCTATTAGATTTTGCAAAGATATGTTATTTTTTTATAAAGTCCAAGGAAATTCGACATTTATTTGATAATTCTGCGAAAAAACTGTTCATAATGGAAAAAAACAGCCTTGCTCGGCATTGTACCGGCAAGGCTGTCTTTGTATTGATTGATTATAAAATCCTTTAATATGCCCACTTCAGGTAGAGTGCTCCGTGAACGAAGCCTGCGCCAAAAGCAGTGAGGATGAGGTTGTCGCCCTTCTTCAGCTGCTTTTCATACTCCCAGATAGCGAGAGGTATCGTAGCTGCTGAGGTGTTTCCGTAGCGCTCAATGTTGACCATGACCTTATCCATGGGCAGTTCCAGACGCTTTGCAACAGCCTCAATGATTCGCAAGTTTGCCTGGTGAGGCACCACAAAGGCAATGTTGTCCTTGTTCAGACCGTTGCGCTCGGCTATCAGTGCACAGTCATCGCTCATGTTGGTAACAGCATAGCGGAACACGGTGCGTCCTTCCTGATAGATGTAGTGCAGACGGTGATCCACGGTGAAGTGGTTTGGAGGACAAACAGAACCGCCGGCCTTCATGTGAAGGAATGGAAGTCCCTTGCCGTCTGTACGCAGATATGAGTCTATGACTCCTATGCCTTCTTCTTCAGTAGCTTCAAGAAGCACTGCGCCTGCACCGTCGCCGAAGAGCGGACATGTGGAACGGTCTTTGTAGTCGGTCACCGACGACATCTTGTCGGCACCTATGACGATGATTTTCTTGTAGCGGCCCGACTCAATCATTGTCGCTGCCACGTCAAGCGTGTAGAGGAATCCGCAACATGCAGCCCAGAAGTCGAATGCCATAGCATTCTTCAGTCCGAGTTTGCCCAGAACGATTGAGGCCGTTGATGGGAACTTGTAGTCGGCTGTCGATGTAGTAACTATCAGTGCATCAATGGTATCTGGGTCAACGCCCGTCTTCTGAATCAGTTGCTTGGCAGCCTTACGTGCCATATAAGAAGTGCCGAGACCCTCTTCTGTGAGGATTCGGCGCTCCTTGATTCCGACACGCGTCATAATCCACTCGTCATTGGTGTCAACCATGCGCGACAGCTCCTCGTTGGTAAGGATGTAGTCGGGCACGTAGCCGCCTATGCCGGTGATGATCGCGTTAATCTTACCCATTTGCCTGATGTTTATTCAGCTACTTCTTCGTCCATCTTGATAGCAACCTTACCACGGTAGTATCCGCATGTTGGGCATACAGTGTGGTAAACATAGTAAGCACCACAGTTAGGGCAAACTGCCAGTGTAGGAGCTACTGCCTTGTCATGAGTACGACGCTTCGCTGTACGAGTGTTTGATTGTCTTCTTTTAGGATGTGCCATAATTTATTAATTTATTTTTTGAATGTTTGAATTAAAATTTTAAATCTTTCAGCGCGCTCCATCGCGGGTCTATCTCCTTGTTGTTGGCGTCCGCATCGCTGCTTCGGGCAGCCGAATGTTCAGTGAGCACTCGCATCATTGCATCGTTACAATCGCCAGGTTGATGAACGTGCTGGATGGGTACCGCCAGGGCTATAGCCTCGTAGATGAGCCACGATATGTCGAGAACGCCCTCGTTCTCGCTTACCATGATGATGTCATCCTGCTCGGAGCTGTCCTCGTTCTCTTTCAGCTTCGCAGTGAAGTGTGACTCTGTCTCAATGGGCTGTGCCATCATTTCGAGACAACGGTCGCAGGGAATCTGGACTGTGCCGCTGATACATAGTTGGAACTCGTAAAAGCCAGTTGTCTTGCGTATAGACCCTGACACATGCAATGAGCCTTCCTGTATCTCAGCGTCGTCTAAAGCTGCGAAAAACTGGTTGTCCAGCTCGTACTGAAATGGTGTCTCGCCATCAGTAACTGCCTTTAAATCAATCTTAAACTGCTCTAAACTACACATTTAATCGCTTTTTGGGATGCAAAGTTACAAACTTTTTTTTATAAACGATTCATTTTTTCGATGTTTTTTTTATTCTTGCACACATGTAAGTGCGGTGTGCATGATTATTGGCCCGTTTTGCTGTCCGGCCCTTTCCGTTTATTTGTTCTTACCTTTCTGCATTCTTGTTCTTACTAAATGGTAATAGCGTTCTTACTAAACGGTAATGGCGTTCTTACTAAACGGAAAACCAAACTCGTCGACTTTGGTGACCAAACTCGTCGACTTTGGTTACCAAACTCGACGAGTTTGTAATTTTGTTCTTACAAAACTGCATTGCGTTTTTGTCTGCCTAACATCACTATAGTGTCTAAATTGCATGCTAACTGCGCAAAAAACGGAAATGTTCTTTGTAGGTTTCGTTTTTTTGTTGTACTTTTGCTGCCGCTATATATATAAATATGGTGTAAGTTGAATCTGAAATTATAAACTAACAAATACTTTATAAAACGAAGAAAACGATTTAAGACTATGGCAACACCTGTAGAATTCAAGTATGCCCCTATGTTTCAGTTGGGCGAAGACAAGACCGAGTACAGACTCTTGACGAAGGAAGGCGTAAGCGTCAGCCAGTTTGAAGGTAAAGAAATAGTTAAGGTAACGAAAGAGGCACTCACCCTGTTGGCACAGCAGGCTTTCCACGATGTGGAGTTCATGCTCCGTCGTGAACACAACCTGCAGGTGGCAGCAATCCTCAATGACCCTGAGGCATCTGAGAACGACAAGTATGTCGCTCTGCAGTTCCTTCGTAATGCCGACGTAGCAGCTAAGGGCATTCTTCCTTTCTGTCAGGATACTGGTACAGCCATCATCCATGGTGAAAAGGGTCAGCAGGTGTGGACTGGCTTCGAGGACGAAGAGGCTCTGAGCCGTGGCGTCTATAATACCTTCACGCAGGATAACCTGCGCTACTCACAGAATGCTCCTCTTAACATGTATGACGAGGTGAACACCCGCTGCAACCTGCCTGCACAGATAGACATTGAGGCAACGGAGGGTGCGGAGTATCGCTTCGTCATGGTGGCAAAGGGCGGTGGCTCAGCCAACAAGACTTATTTCTACCCAATGACAAAGGCCACGATTCAGAATGAGGGCACGTTGCTGCCATTCCTCGTAGAGAAGATGAAGTCACTGGGCACTGCAGCTTGTCCTCCATACCACATCGCATTTGTCATCGGTGGTACATCGGCAGAGAAGAACCTGCTCACTGTGAAGCTCGCTTCTATCAAGTACTATGACTCGCTGCCAACGACTGGCGACGAGACTGGACGTGCTTTCCGCGATGTTGAATTGGAGAAGAAACTTCTGGAAGAGGCTCATAAGATTGGACTCGGCGCTCAGTTCGGTGGTAAGGCACTGGCTCACGACATCCGTGTCGTACGTCTGCCCCGCCATGGTGCATCTTGTCCTATCGGCATGGGTGTCAGCTGTTCGGCAGACCGTAATATCAAGGCGAAGATCAACCGCGATGGCATCTGGCTCGAGAAGATGGATTCTAACCCTTGCGAGCTGATTCCTGCTGAATATGCAAAGCCTGGCGAGGGTGCTAAGGGTATTGAAATCAACCTTAACGAAGGCATCGATGCTGTACGCAAGGAACTGTCTAAGTATCCAGTTTCAACACGTGTGAACCTGAAGGGTACCATCATCGTGGCTCGTGATATTGCTCATGCCAAGCTGAAGGCTCGTCTCGATGCTGGCGAGGGCATGCCTGAGTACTTCAAGAAGTATCCTGTGCTCTATGCAGGACCTGCCAAGACTCCAGAGGGCTATCCTTGTGGCTCTATGGGTCCAACCACGGCAAACCGCATGGATCCATATGTTGACGAGTTCCAGGACAATGGTGCTTCACTCGTGATGATTGCTAAGGGCAACCGTAGCGATGTGGTAACTGAGGCATGTAAGAAGCATGGCGGTTTCTATCTTGGAACGATAGGCGGTGTTGCTGCTGTACTTTCACAGTCGAGCATCAAGTCTATTGAGTGTGTGGAATATCCAGAGTTGGGCATGGAGGCCATCTGGAAGATTGACGTTGAAGACTTCCCTGCCTTCATACTTGTTGATGATAAGGGTAATGACTTCTTTAAGCAGCTGAAGCCATGGACACCATGCGCAAAATAAAACTCATATCATCTTTCCTGACTTTGTTGTCCTTGAGTCTGTCGGCTCAGGACTTCAAGGTCGTGAGAGATAACTGCATGCCTGCGCCTGAGGGCGGCGACGATGTTGTAGAGACACGTCTTACTGGTATGCGTAAGGCGCTGCCTCAGATTAATCGCGATTGGAATCCTGAAAAAACGTATCACCAGCTTGTGATACTCATGTCTTTCTCTGATACGGACTTTAACATCGAGAATCCTGTAGCCGAATATGACAAGATTCTTAATCAGTCGGGCTACAATAAACGTCAGGGCCCTGGATGTATGGCCGACTATTTCCGCGACCAGTCAGGCGGAATGCTTAATCTTGAGTTTGATGTCTATGGCCCTTACAAGGTGAGCGGAAAAGCTCAGCCTTACAGCAGTCCCAGCTCTGGCACTCGTAACTATGGCCGCACCGACATGATTGAGGCTACAAACCTTTTCTTAGCCGACCATCAGGAGATAGACTTCTCACAGTATGACTGGAACGGTGACGGAAACGTGGAACAGGTTATTTATGTCTATGCAGGTCTGCCTGGTAATATCAGCTCTGCCGACTGCTATGGACACATATGGCCAAACACGAGCACTTTCACTACTATTACAACTCATGATGGGAAGAAAATCTCCAACTATACATGTAGTGGCGAGCACTGGCCCATGACGAATAAGGCATCGTGCGGCTTTGGAACTATCAGTCATGAGTTTACCCACAGCCTCGGACTGCCTGACATCTACCCGACAGCAGGCGAAGGCTTCTCTGTTGTTGACGAATGGGACCTGATGGATGGCGGAAACTTTACAAACTACGGATGGTGCCCGCCTGAATATACTGCTATGGAAAAGTGGCTCATGGGATGGATCTCGTTCAAAGAACTTGACGAGCCAACTACCGTAGTGGGCTTGAAGCCTGTGTCTGAAGGTGGCGATGTCTATCGCATAAAGCACTCAGACTCAGAGTGGCTGCTCCTTGAGAACCGACAGCAGAGAGGATGGGATGCTGGCGCACCTGGCAGCGGACTTGTCATTTATCATGTTTTTTACGATGGTTCTGTATGGCAGGGTAATAAAGTCAATACTGACAAAAACAAACGCCGTTTCCATCTTTTCAATGCCGATAACAGGGACTATGATGCATGGGATGACTATCTGAACGAAAAAGGCTTGGGAACCTATGCTAATACGGGTCACATGAACAGCCGCTATCTGAGCACGTCGCCATATCCATGGACTAACGAAACAACGTTGGCTGTGAACAACGAACTGACAGACTCGTCTGTTCCTGCAGCCAAGATGAACTATCCTAATGCTAAGGAAGAGCTGATGCTGTCAAAGCCCATCACCAATATTAGTGTCGATGACGACGGACTGGTGTCGTTTGACTTCATGGGGGGTGGGGTAGTAGGCCTGGCAGAGTCCGTTAAGGAGAACGCCTCTCGTGGCATAACAGCTACTTACGACATAAACGGACGTATCGCACAGCCTAAGGCCAGTGGCTTCTACATAGTCAGACAGGCCGACGGCACAGTGAGAAAACTCTTTATCAGATAAACACCTATTTATATTTAAATAAACTTTATATTTATTTTAATCAAAGTATTATGAGACTTATTATTGAACCTAATTATGATTTGATGTCACAGTGGGCAGCAAATTATGTGGTAGAACGTATCAACGCAGCCAAGCCAACAAAGGAGAAGCCTTTTGTACTGGGCCTGCCTACCGGCTCATCTCCAATCGGCATGTACCGTGCGTTGGTGAAAGCTTATCAGGAAGGTAAGGTATCGTTTAAGAACGTGCTTACTTTTAACATGGACGAGTATGTAGGACTGCCTGAGGAGCATCCTGAGAGCTATCACTCATTCATGTTCTCAAACCTGTTTAACCACATTGACTGCCCCAAAGAGAATATACATATCCTCAATGGTAATGCTAAAGACCTCGCTGCAGAATGCGCTCACTATGAGCAGATGATTGCAGAGGCAGGTGGCATAGACCTGTTCCTTGGCGGTATTGGTCCTGACGGACACATCGCTTTCAACGAACCAGGCTCATCACTTAGCAGCCGTACACGTCAGAAGACTCTGACCACTGACACCATCATCGCTAACTCACGTTTCTTCGACAACGACATCAACAAGGTGCCAAAGACTGCTCTTACCGTTGGCGTAGGCACCGTAATGGCAGCCAAGGAAGTGATGATCCTCGTTAATGGTCATGCTAAGTGCCGTGCTCTGCAGGCAGCTGTTGAAGGAAGCGTTAACCACATGTGGACAATCTCTGCCCTCCAGATGCATCAGCATGGCATCATCGTTGCCGACGATGCTGCATGTGAAGAGCTTAAGGTTGGCACATACCGCTACTTCAAGGATATCGAGCGTAACAACCTTCTGTAATAAGTGGAAAGTTTAGAGTGTAGAGTTTAGAGTTTGCTACCGCCCTTGATAAAGTCCTGCAGCGTTATCATGCTCTATCTCCCCGGCAGTAGCAAACTCTACACTCTACACTTTAATCTCTCAACTCTAATCTCTCAACTCTAAACTCTAAACTAAACATGTATTCACCTTATTTCGAACCGGAACTAGAAACAATGTCGCGCGACCAGCTGGAAGCACTCCAACTGTCGCGCCTACAGTCCACCGTGCGCCACTGCATGAACTCAGAGTTCTATCGTGAGCGCTTTAAGGAACTGGGCATAACTCCTGAGGACATTCGCACACTCGACGATGTGAAGCGACTGCCGTTTACAACAAAAGATGATCTGCGTGAGCACTATCCCTTCGGACTGGCATCAGTGCCTTTGAAGGATTGCGTGCGTCTGCACTCGTCAAGTGGTACCACTGGCAACCCCACCGTGGTGTTGCACACTCAGCGCGATCTCGATGAGTGGGCAAAGGCTGTCGCCCGTTGTCTGTGGATGGTCGGTTCGCGTCCTGACGACGTGTTCCAGAACTCGGCAGGCTATGGCATGTTCACTGCAGGACTTGGTTTCCAGTATGGTGCCGAAAGGGTGGGTATGCTCACTGTGCCGGCAGCAGCAGGTAACACTCTGCGCCAGATAAAGTTCATCCGTGACTTCGGTACTACCGTTCTCCACGCCATCCCCTCATACGCTTCGCGTGTGTTTGAGGTGATGAGAGAGCAGGGCGTTGACCCACGTCGCGACACTAAGCTGCGTGTGCTGTGTATCGGTGCAGAACCTCACAGCGAGGAACAGCGTCAGCGTATAGAGCAGCAGCTGGGTGTGAAGGCATATAACTCCTATGGTATCTCAGAGATGATGGGCCCTGGCGTGGCCTTCGAGTGTCCTGAGCAGAACGGACTCCACATCTGGGAAGACTACTTCATCGTTGAGATTATAGACCCTGTCACCCTTGAGCCTGTGCCCGACGGACAGCTTGGTGAGTTGGTCCTCACCACTATTAATCGTGAGGGCATGCCACTGCTTCGCTATCGTACACGTGACCTCACGCGCATCCTTCCTGGTGAGTGTCCATGCGGACGCCATCACAAGCGTCTGGCCCGTCTGCAGGGACGCAGCGACGATATGATGATTCTCAAAGGTGTGAACATCTTCCCAATACAGATTGAGAAGATTCTCCTTGGCTTCAAAGAGCTTGGTACTGACTATCTCATCACCCTTGAGACCACTGAGGCCGGTGATATTATGACCATCGATGTAGAGCTCGCTCGTCTTGAAACTGACGACTATACCGAACTACAGGGTCTGACACGTGAGATAACACGTCAGCTGAAGGATGAGATTCTTATCACTCCTAAGGTACGCCTTGTTCAGAAAGGTTCTCTTGGCGCAAGCGACGAGAAGAAGGCTGTGCGTGTGAAAGACTTGAGAAAGCTGTTCTAATAGCTCTTTCTTACAGGAATATTTAGGCGGGGCTGCATAGATTATACAGCTCCGCTTTGGTTTTTAATATAATCAAACATATTAAGAAAATTGGCACGCATTCTATTTTGTATTAGATAGTTAGACAATTACTTGGTAATTCCGATTTTTTGTTTTATCTTTGCACCGTGTTATTCTTTTTCAGATAATAATGTGAATAATTGAACAATTTATTAATTTTTTAAATAATAGCTATTATGAAGAAAACACTGTTACTTAAAACAATGCTCCTGCTATGGGCCCTGATAGTGGGAAGTTTGAGCGTGTGGGCGGACGAGGTTACGCTTTGGTCAGAAGATTTTTCTTCTTATTCTGCCAATGCCATACCCTCTGGTGGTACATATAATTATAGCTGCGGAGGTGCTAATACAAAGATTTATGATGAATATTTGGCTGGTGGTGCTGCACCTGAATTGTTGCTTCAGAAAAGTTCTAATGGAACTTTTACTGCTACAATACCATTAGAAAATATTGAAGGTGACCTTACCCTTACATTCAAAACTAATAATCAGAAAATTAAGGTAGAGACTACAACTGAGGGATTAACTGGCAGTCTTGAAGAAAAGGCTAGCGGTACACATACTGCAACTTTCAAAGGTGTAACAACAAGCACCACTTCTATAACTATAAAGTTTACATGCTCAGGTTCATCAAACGTTCGTTTGGATGATATTGAATTAAAGGGAACTCAGGTTTCTAGCGGCGATACACCCACCCTTAAGGACTGTGACCTTGCTTTGACTGACGCTCCTATAGCTCTCAACTTTGATCTTTACAACAACTCTTCTGCTCAGGTCATTAACTATACGACTTCAAGCACAGGTGCTGTGGCGATTGCTGAAAGTGATTATGCTACCTTTAGCATTAACGAGAGCAGTAAGACTATCACCGTTACTCCGAAAGCTGTAACTCCCAGCGCTCAGACAATTACTGTCAACCAGGCTGCTGATGATAATTACGAAGCTGGCTCTACTACATTTACACTAAATATTACTGATAGTACTCCTATTCCCACGTATACAGCCACATTCTCTGTAAATGGTGATACCACCTCACAGAACTATGAAGAAGGTGCAGCTATCGCATTCCCTGATGATCCTGCTGACATTAATGGCAAGACTTTTGTGGGATGGACGACCACAGCTATCGATGGAACAACTAACGATGCTCCAGACTTTGTGACCTCAGCCAATATGGGTAACAGTGACATTACATTCTATGCCGTATTTGCTAGTGAAAGTGGTTCTTCAAGTGTTGTTGATGAGTTAGATTATGATTGGGCAGGTGTGTCTGGCACAAGCTATACGGATTGGTCTGGCAAGAATGCTACATCCTCTGCTGTCTATGCAGGTAATACCGCGGGAGGCAATAAATCTATTCAGTTAAGGAGCAGTGGTAGTAATAGCGGTATCGTATCCACCACTTCTGGTGGTAAGGTTGCCAAGGTTGTCGTGGAGTGGAACTCAAACACAGCAGCTGGTCGTAAGATTGATATCTATGGTAAGAACACGCCCTATTCCAAAGCAGATTCACTCTATAATGTGAAATATCAAGGCACAAAATTGGGAAGTATAACTACGTCACAAACCGAATTAATAGTCGAAGGTGACTATGCTTATGTTGGCATTCGTTCGTATAATAGTGCTCTCTATTTGGATAAGCTGTACATTACTTGGTCAACTTGTGGTGTAAGTTATAGCGACTACTGTACGACGGTTGCTGCCGCTGTTGCTGTGACTGGCGTTAGCGTGGATGCAACAGCATCTGTGAATGTTGGTGAGACCACGACACTCACGGCTACCGTATCTCCTGACGATGCTACGAACAAGAACGTTACTTGGACTTCAAGCGATGAGGCTATTGCCACCGTTGATGCAAATGGTGTGGTAACAGGCGTTGCCGCTGGTGAAGCCACCATTACTGTGACCTCTGTTGCTGACAACAATAAGAAAGCAACTTGCATAGTTACCGTTACAACCGTTGCTGTGACAGGGGTTAGCGTGGATGCAACAGCATCTGTAAATGTTGGTGAGACCACGATTCTCACAGCTACCGTATCTCCTGCAAATGCTACGAACAAGAATGTTACTTGGACTTCAAGCGATGAGGCAATTGCTACCGTTGATGCAAATGGTGTGGTAACAGGCGTTGCCGCTGGTGAAGTCACCATTACTGTGACTTCTGTTGAAGATAACACTAAGACAGCCACTTGCACAGTAACCGTTTCCGTTGCTCCTGGCACAGAGAACAATCCGTACACTGTAGCACAGGCTATCGAAGCAACGCCATCTAGTGGTACATCATCGAATGTTTATATTCACGGTTTTGTATCAGCTTTCTATGCTAAGGATATTATGAGCGATGGCAGCAACTATCGTTATTATATCTCTGACGATGGTACAACAGACAATCAGCTTTTGGTATATAGAGGCAAAGGTCTGAATAATGTTACCTTCAACAGTGCCGATGACCTGCAGATAGGTGACGAAGTGGTTATCATTGGCGGTTTGACCACTTATTATGGCACTGAGGAAGTCGCTTCTGGCAACTATATCGTCAGCCTTGATCGTCCTGTAAGCACTGAGCCTTCCGTTGATGTTAGCACAAACTCGATTGAGGCTACCGCTGCTGGTGCAAACGGCTCTATAGAAGTAACATATAATAACATCACAGATGTTGTATCAGAGGTGTTCTTCTGTGACGCAGAAGGTAATGCTGCTGACTACGACTGGGTTGTTGCAGAAATTAATAAAAGCCACAATCTTGATTACGTTATTTCAGAAAACACAACAGAATCTGCTCGTACAGCATACCTAAAGGTTCATGCCCTTGACGATGAGGCTAACGACGTATATTCAGAGCTTATCACTATTTCTCAGGCAAAGCCTGTTGTCATGAATACATATACGTTGGCAACGTCAGTTGTTCCTGGTAGGCATTACCTCATTGTAGGTAATTACCAAAGTTATAAAAAAGCCCTGGCTTCACAGAATACAAACAATCGCGGAACGGTTGATATAACGTTAAATGACGCAACTGCAAGTGTTGAGAGTGAAGCCGGTGCTCGTGAAATTCTTATTAGTGTAGATGAAAATACAGGCTACTTTACTCTTTATGACGAAGTGGAAGAAGGTTATCTGTATGCTGCATGTGGAACAGGAACTGGTAACTATCTCAAAACAGAGAAAAAACTTGACGATGTTGGCTATGGTTTGTGGACAATTAGCATTGATAATGATGGTATAGCAACAATAAAGGCTACTAATGGCGATAGGAACTGGTTGCGTTATAATAATGGAAGCGAAGTTTTCTCTTGCTATGCTTCGGGTCAAAAAGATGTTTACCTTTATGAACGTGATGGTGATACAGGTTCGCAGACTGTCGATGTAAATATAGCTTCTGCATGCACAGATAATGAAGGTTATTATTATGGAACTTTCAGCGCTCCGTATTCTTTCATTGCTCCAGCTGATATAACTGTATCAGAGATTGGTATTGATGAAGCAGGAAAACTGGATGTTCAAGCTTATGGTATTGAGGATGTCGTTCCTGCCAATACTGGTGTGATGATTTCCTCGACCACTTCTGGCAGTCATACACTGACAGTCGTTGCAGGTAATGGCACTTCTGTGATGCGTGACGGCAACCGTCTGCGCGCTACAGGCAACGAGGGCATTACAGCAACAGCAATGAATGAAGCAGATCCTGACTGTGTGTTCTATCGTCTGACAATGCATAACAAGACAGATCTCGGCTTCTACTGGGGAGCAGCTGAAGGCGCAGCTTTCGACGTTGTAGCAAATAAGGCATATCTGGCTGTTCCAAAGAGTGCAGGCGCACGTATTCAGGGCTTCAGCTTCGAAGATGGCGTAATCACTGGCATCAGAAACATCACCCCAGCCCTCTCCGAAGGCGAGGGAGCCATTTTCGATCTACAGGGACGTCGCGTTGCTAAACCAGTTAATGGCTTGTATATAGTCAACGGCAAAAAGATCGTGATTAAGTAGTAAATTTCTCAAATTCTCTAATTCTAGATAATTATGAAAAAGATATATATTGAACCCAAGATAGAACCAGCAGCTATTGACATGCTTCAGGCTATGCTTGTAAGTAGCGTGAAAACTGGCGATTCTGTACACGAGGAATATAATCAAGATGATGTAACATACTCTCGCGAAAGCTTATGGACTTCCGATGATGCAGAAGAGGAATAACAGATCATTCAAATAATATGCAAGAGGATGAGTTCAAAATGAAACGAGCTCATCCTCTTTTTTGTGATATATTAGATGGATGTTTAACTTTACTCGTAGAGAAGTTTAACTTTGCTAGCAGAGAAGTTTGTAAGCATTCGATAAACTACAGGTAGTAGTACCTATATATTACAGTAACAGCAGCTACATCATTTTCGATTTGTAACTGCTGTTGCTATTTGTTAGTGTCTGTTCATGCTTTCTTTGTCATAATGGCTTCTGGATGCTTCATTTTCCACTTATGCGGCAGTAATTCTATCAGTTCCTCTGGTTTTGCCTTCGCACAATATGGCATCTGGCTGATAATGTCATTGAGGTAATCCCTCGGATTGACATCATGGTTCCTGCATGTTGCCAGTAGTGAGCAGACGACAGCCATATTCTGTGCAGCCTCGTGATTTCCACAGAAGAGATAGTTCTTCCTGCCCAGCGTGATGGGACGTATCTCATTCTCCGCAAGATTGTTGTCAAGCAGGAGTCTTCCGTCCTCCAGATAGCGCATCATATTGTCCCAGCGGGTATAGGCATAGGTGATGGCCTTGCCTATCAGTGAACTCTCGCTGTACTTCACCCCCTCGGTCTCCATCCACAGTTTCATGGCTTCCATAATGGGACGGGCGAGTTCCTGACGCTTGGCCTTGCGCTCATCGGGTGACAGTCCTGCACCATCGCACATGTTTTCTATTTTGTAGAGATGTTGTATCTCCGTAAGGGCATGTTCTGCCATCGGGCGGTTCTCATCGAGTGCCTGCTCAAAATGGCGACGGATATGTACCATGCAGTTAACCAGCCACACGTCAGGATTTGTCTTGAAGGCCGTCTCATAGCCCACAAAACCGTCACATTGTAGATATCCCTTAAAATCGTATTTGTTTGCCAGTGCTTCTATCACTGCTCCTGCCCTGGAGCCCTGGTCGTAATGGAAGAGCACCAGCCGCTGGATTACAGCCCTCACCATCCAGAGATATTCCTTCGCTGCCCTGTGGGTATCCTTGTTCATCACTGGCGTGGTGGTCTCATCTGCCTGTACATAGTCGGCTTTCATCACCTCTGCCTTGAGCACTTCATAAAGTGGCCTGAGCAATTCCATCGTCTGCTTGAACCAACCGTCCATAGTACTTTCCGTAAGACCCTTCATGCCAAGATGACTGTACTGTTTAATCTGACGGTAGTAAGGCATGTGGTACTCATATTTCTGAAGCAGGATCTCTGCCAGCAGGCTGGCACCGGCTATGCCCTTGTAGATAGGCAGAAGGGGCATTGGGGCTATCAGCACTCCACTCATTCCTTTTGGCGCAGTAGCGGTATTATCCTTCAGACCCCACTTCTCGCGGATGATCTCCTTGATATACAGCTGGCCAGGTTTGTGCTCCACGATACGTGTCACCTCCTGGCCAATCTTCTTATAGAGATTCGTGTCGAGATTATCCGGTGTGAGTATTACCTGTTCCAGTACAGGAAGATCCTCCATCATGATACGGTTCTTCCTGTCCTGACGGCGCTCCTCCTTGGTCTTCGTGATCTTCTCCACAGCCTCGTCATGGGCATCTGCTATCTGCTGTGCATTTTCAGGCAGCATACTAGCAAAGAGGTCCGGGTAGTTGGGATCGATGATGGGGAGCTTTTCGGACTTGCGCCCGAAGAGCTGGCGGTTAAGCCATGCCACTTGGGCTGTCAGTTCCTTGATGCGCTCGTTAAGGGAATCCACCTCCTTCTTATGGTTCTCGGACAATGTGGCGATAGAGGCGTTGAGCGTCTCTATCGTTTTCATATACATCTCTTCTCTTTCTTCCATTGTCCGTACCTTTTAAATATAGTGCAAAGGTACAAAAAATATCTGAGAAAGAAGAATATTTTGTACTATAAATAACTAATAATCAGTAATATATGTGTAATAAATTTTGTCTATACCACATACTCCCTCCGTTGTGCGCGAAGGCGCCTGAGTCGCTGGTCAGGAGACTCCTGTATGCCCTCCACCATTACTACAAGATCGCGCCACTCCATCTGATAACTCCGAGTATTCTCATCATACTCAGGCAGCTTGAAGCGCCCTGCCTCCAAACGCTTGACGTACATTACCATACCGCCATCCTCTGCATGGAGCAACTTCATCAGCTTACGACTTGAGCCGATGAAGATGAATACGTCACCATTACGCACGTCACTTCTCATCTTCTCATGCACAACACCGCAGAGAGAGCTGATGCCTTTACGCATATCAGTTCTTCCCGGGCACAGATAGTAGCGCATTGTATCGTTAAGGCAGAACATGGTTCACAAGGCTTTTGTCCAACAGATCGCGTAGCACATCCTCCGTGCCACTGCCGAAGTGGGCACGAAGACCATTGGGAAACAAGAGAGTGGCACCAGTGGGCACAGAACCGGAAAATACAGGGTCGGCATGTTGGGAGAAACTGATAGGAGCTATTGGTAGCTGCGGCTTCTTCTCTGAATCAGCTTTCCTGCGCCAGTAGGTATAGGTAGAGTAATTGATACCAGACTCTTTCAAGTAACTCATCAGTGGCTTACCACTCTGCTGTAGGTCTAACTGCAGCACTTCAAATTCTTCCTTAGTCATAAAAATAACAGTTGTAGTTCGGTGCACTATTGCGACTGCAAAGGTACTATCAAACTACAACTGCTACAACGTGTATTTCAACGAATGCTTACAGAAGTTTAACTTTGCTCGTAAAGAAGTTTAACTTTGCTCGTAAAGAACTTTAATTCAAGTTTCGGATGTAAACAACTTGTTGTCTGTCAGTAATTTATTTCTATCAAGAATTAGAGAATTGGAGAATTTTTCTCAATATGCAATACGCTGTCTTATGAATTGATGAGAATAAATAGAATGTCTTTTGCTTTGCAAAAGCTAGAAAATTCTCTAATTCTCTAATTCTTGATCAATAAAAAACACATCCGAAAGTTCAGTCAGATAAGTTTTCCACTAATTCCGTTACCCTTTCAGGGATCTAATCTCTTTAATGGCAAAAACATAAAAAATAATCTTAACGATAACAGTTTCAGGTTTTTGTCAAACAATAAACACTGGGAGGGATTACTATCTGAGGACGTGTCATTATTAACCACAACGGATTTCACTCTAAGTTTGCAGCGTCTAAGAAAAATATTGTATAAATCTTGCTTAGTAAGGTCAGGTTCCCTACCTTTGTTGTAAGAAGGAGGAACCGGCCTGCTGGAGAGGGAAACTCTGGATTTCACAGGGACAAGCCCATGATCTGTATCAGTCCTCCCAGCCACGTTGCAAGCTCTGATAGAATGATAACGGCTTCGAGCCTATTTAGAGTGTAGAGTCAATGCAACTATGCCGATTCCTATAAAACGATACAAAGGTATGAAAAAAATCTTTATCGGCATCGATTTCTCCAAAGAAAAGTTTGATGCAACGGTCATAAAGGCCGAGGGAGTCGAGGAACGTGCAGAGAGACAGCACGAGGTGTTTGACAATAAGGTGAGTGGTTTCCGTCGCCTGCTTAGATGGGTGAAGTCCGTTGTGGACGAGCAGGACACTGGACTCTGGCTGTTCTGCGGAGAGAACACTGGCGGTTACAGCAGGGCACTATGCAACTATCTCTACGGAAGTGGTTATGACATGTGGTTGGAAAATGCCCTGAGCATCAAGCGCAGCTCTGCCCTGCAGCGTACGAAAAGCGACAAGGCCGATGCAGGCATTATTGCAGAGTATGCCATGCGCAACTACGACCAGATGCGCCTGTACAAGCCTCTGGACAAGAATCTGGAGCGTCTTCGTGAAGTATTTCTCTATAGGCATAATCTGGTCAAACTAAAGGCGAGTATGACAGTGCGCAAGGGTGAGAAGAAACAGACACAGGAGAAGTCCGACATCAGCCGTTTCATGGCTATGAGCAGCAAACATCTCATCAGTGAGTTTAACAAGAAAATAGCAGAATGCGATATGAGAATAGAAAAGATTATAAGTGAGGATGAGGAGCTGCGCAGGAACTTCGAGATCATCACTTCTGTTCCTGGAGTAGGCACACAGAACGCCGTTTGCCTGATGGTCTATACAGACAACTTCAGCCGCTTTGACTTCGATTCTCGAAAGATAGCCTGCTACTACGGAGTAGCACCCTTTGGCCGACAGTCTGGCACAAGTGTAAACACGCCGCCACATGTAAGCCCATTTGCAAACAAGCTCATCAAGGCACTGCTCACACAGGCTGCATTGGCATCCATCCACTTTTGTCCTCAGATGGCCATATACTACCATAGGCTTGTCGAAGTTGGCAAGAAGAAGCCCGTTGCCGTGAATAACGTAAAAAACAAACTATTACATGTCATTACGGCTATGGTAAGGAATGGAGAAAAATACAACCCAGATTATGACTATCATGCAGCGCTTGAGGCTGCATGAAGTCGGGAGTGTTAAAAATATAGTTAAAACAGAAAAAATATTAGGAATTTAACATAGAATGCGGATTAAACGGATTTTCTAAGTTACTGATTATCAGTAGGGCTTAAATCCGTAAAATCCGTGAAATCCGTTGTTTTTAATTAAATCTTGTGTTTTGACACACCCTCCTATTAGACTGAATTGTAACATAGTGGAAACAAAGTTGCGATGTGGTTTTGACTGTACTATCTTACAAAGTCGACGACTTTGGTGACCAAACTCGTCGACTTTGGTCACCAAACTCGACGAGTTTGGTTTTCAGCTTACTCAGAACTGGATTACAAAACTTCCAATAGCGGATTACAAGATAGGCAGAACTACTCAGCTTCGGAAGTTGAAATTATTAATTCAAGTTTCTCAAATTGTTTTTTAACCACGAATTACACGAAGGTTTAGCTCGACGGCCGAAGGGAAAGTCAATTGAACGAATTTATTGCTGCACACAATAACCGAATTTATAACAAATCACACGAATAGGAATCGCTGGCGATTCCTTGCTGAGCCAGCCAATTCGTTTAATTCGTTGCATCTACGATGCATAGTTTTCAAGTCGTTCTGCATAGAAATATTGGCTCACCTGTAAAACTCTGTGTTTAGTTTTTAACAAAAATCAGAAAAATCCTCACTTCAGTATGTGTCGGACTTTCAGTCCTTACAAGATGAGAGGCATATATTTTTTCCTTGTGTGCAAGCACCCAGATAAAAATATCTACCTCCCATCTTGGTCTCTTACAGAGACATCACATACTGAAGTGAGCAAAAACACCGATTGTTATCACAATCTAAAAAACAGAAATTAGTACATGTTCTAGTTTGAAATAAATGTTTAAGTCTATTAATGTGCAACGGTTTTTTAGGCTTGAAAAGCCGATGTTTTTTCTTTTTGATGTTTGTAATAACGAAGTTATGTGCTAAGTGCTATGACTTTGGCGTAAGAGCTTGCCTCTTAAAGAAAAAGTCATAGAACTTAGCACAGGAGCTCTGCAGGAGCCACAAACATCGAAAAGTGTTGTTTCAGTTTTTTTCATCAGTAAGCAAACACAGGATTTTACTTTTGAGCCGAAGAACTCTTTCAAAGAAGAAAAATCGGGCCCGGCATCATTGCGATGTCGGGCCCGGTCTATAGTGGACTTTTCAGTTCAGAGAATAACTGTTATTCCAACTCATCGTCACCCCAGATTCTTTCACTACGAGAATCGGCAGAGCCGCCTACGAATTCATCGTCTGAAACCGTAATGTCGACTCCATCAACAGTTTTTATTGAGCTTCTCAACAGAGATAACATGTCTACACCCATCTCTTCTATTGTTGGTTTGATGTATCTTTTCATATCTTTCATTTTTTTAATCATAAATATTAATACATCGCGATTATTTCAACACGACCTTCTTGCCGTTCGAGATGTACAGTCCTTTGTTAGCCTTCTCTACGCGCTGACCGTTCAGGTTGTAGATAACACCGTTAAGGCTCTTTTCTGCTTTCAAGCCTTCAATGTCAGTGGTCTGCTGACCATTGATGAAGAACTTGAGACGAGCCTCTTCACCAGGCTGATCTACCTGGAAGTAAGCACGATAAGGATTGATAGTAGCTGCATTATCGCCTACGCGATAAATTGTATTATCCTTCAGTACGAAATTCTTGACATTTTCGCCTCGGCCAACTTCGGTTTCTTTATATACACCTATAAATGAGAGCACGTCTTTGACATCGTTGTCGGCTACGGCTGCAGCCACAACTACATTCTTCAGTACAATCTCATCTATTGTATCGTGAGACCTCATAAGGAATGGCTTGTTATCCACACTGTTGTCGGCAGGCTCGAAGCGTACTTCATCATCGTCCACAAAATAATCATCGAGTACTACTATATCTACATCCTCATCGCTCAATGCAAACGGATAGATAGCTGTGGCCCACTTGTCGCCAGTCAGTGTGCGAGAAATCTTTACTGTAGGATATGTGCCAGGAGCATAGGTGGGAACTGAACCGTCGGCAAATTCAAGCACCTGAGAAGCTGCCTTCTTGATTTCGAAATCTGTCAGCACCATATTGTTTCCGCTCTGTACATGGAAGACATAGTTTCCTGCTGCACCTGTAACGAAGAGCACCTCATACGATGTCATACCTGCAGTATTCCATGTCTGAGCAGCCTTGATGTCACGGTCTGGAGTTCCAAGATTTTGAGCTGCCATACCGTCTTCAGTATTCAGAACAGAAACGGTAATGCCACTACGAGTCTCATCGTTCCAACCTGCAGCTTTAAATGTCAGTTTGTAAATGGTATTTGCTTTCAATGGCATGGTGTATCCAGTTGTCTCACCATAGGTGATGCCACCGCTCCATGACATCATTGCTGATTTTGCAGAAGCATCAACAAGTCCAGGATAGGTTTCAGTGTTCTTCAACATTACACGCATATTTCCACTTGGAGTCCAGCCTGCAGGAGTATAATCAAGAGGAGATGTGTTGTCTTCGGCACACTCGCTGAAGTCACCATCATAGAAGGCATTCAGCTCTTCTGTGTTGACTGTCCAAGTGGCATCGTTCAGTGCAGTTGTAGCTGCTTGTACATCTTTCTGAACATTTTCTACGTTTTGGTTAATGGCCTTTGCGGCAGCAAGCAGAGCAATTGCAGCGGTGTTGTTATAAGGAGCATATTCATTAACTTCAAAGCCCAATGTTTTACCTTCAGCATTGTTTATAGCTAAGTTCAGGGCAGCATAGTCTTCGTCAGTAGCTATAATTAATGCCTCCTCAGGAGTCAAGTCGCGAACTTTGGTGTACTTGATGTTCTTGATGCTGAGCCAGCTGATATTTGCATCGGAGATATTGAAGTTAAGTGTCAACTTACCACGATTTACAATACCTTGTGCGGTGAATGTTCCGATAGTGAACTGGGTCGTGCCAATCTGAGCGCCTTCTGTTACGTCAACGGCTGCATAATCACCTTCGCCACCACCATTTACATCCATGGTGATACCTGTTGCGTCGGTAGCTGCGGTTTCATTCTTAGCACGTACGCGCACCCAAGCAGAGATTGTGTATAGACCGTTAGGTATATCGTTGAGCGTACCAGTCCATGTATTGTTGCTAAGGCTGTTGGCATCAGAAGTCCAATATTCATAGAAAGGTACTACGAAATTTGAGCCATCGCCAGCACCTTCAATAGACCATGTGTTGATATAGAGGGCTTTGTCGAAATTGCCCAAAGAGAAGCCATCACGCATATATACTGCTGCGGGGCTGTCGTTACCAGCGTGCCATCCGGTAACAGTAAGACCGAGGGTGGCAAGTGCAGCAATGGCTTGATCGTTGGTAAGTGTACACTCGTCGTAGCCAGCCTGTATGGCAGCGATAGCCTCGGCGAATGTCGTTGTAGCAGCGGCAGACGCAAAATTGTGAGCTTCCTTCAAAGCATTAGCTGATTCAATGGCTGACAAAGCTCTTGTGTAGGCTTCAATAGAAGTCTGAGCGTTGGCGATAGCTGCTTGAGCAGCATTGTAGTTGGCGATGGTCTTGTTGTTGTTATAGGTGTTGATGGCTTCAGTCTGAGCAGAAGCTACATCAGCATTCATCTTTCCTTCAACTGCGACAACATCAGGCAGACCGGCACTAACAAGTGTCATATGGAAGTTGTCCACGCACAGCCAACTGTTACCAGCACCTGTACCCACACCTTCGAAACCTAATTCAACCTCAGCATTATTGTCACAGGCGAATTGCACGTTATAGGTGTTTTCAGTATCTGAAACAGTGATAGATGTCTCAATGCCGTTAGCAAAAATCTTTGCAGAGGTCACACCACGAGCCTTAGATTTTGCACTGATGGAATATACGCCAGCAGGTAGGGTAATGGTCTGCTTTACGCTCTTTGTCCCGTTGGGTTGCCATGCCTCACAATAATATGATCCATCCTTGCCAAAGGATGTGTTGTTCTGTAGCGCCATGCCGTTATTAGTCCAACCAGTGAAATTATTTTCAAAGCTGGGATTAATAATGAGTGCTGTCCAGTCACTTCCCTCAGTGGTCTGAGCCTTCACTGCAGCTGTAAAAGCGGCAGCGAGGTCGCTCTCGGCTTCAGAAAGCGTAGCGTATGTTCCATTGTTATATTTTGACTGAATGGCAGAAGCATCGTATGCTGCCTGACCAGAAGCGTCCAAAGCATTAGCCTTGGTTGCATAGTTGCTGATGGCAGAATTGATGGCAGAATAAACAGCAATTGAAGCCTCTGCGTTATCATTAGCTACATTCAAAGCATCTAATACTGTGTTAAGAGCTTCCTCTGACGAGTTTGATGTAACTCCATTAGCAGCGCTTATAGCTGCTTGCAAATTTGACAATACGGTTGCGTTCATTGGAGATGATACCATTCCCTCTGCTTCAGCTTTGGCAGCAACAACTTTCTTGTATAAAGCAACATTCAGTGCACCATTGTAAATGATTTCAAAGCCATAGAAGTTAAGCCACTGACTGCCATCAGTCATTGTCATGTTAATAGCGAGGCTATTACCCGTAACGCGCACATTATTCAAATATGCACGAGCTCCTTCGTATGTCAGAGCCTGGCTACATGTGAGCATATCGTTAGGAATGCCAGGTGAAACCCAACCACCATTAGAGCATCCCCAAGCAGAAGCCAAATCTTTCATATTAGGCACATTAGCAGAAACAGCCGATGCACCCGTTGCTGTCAATGTAGGTGCTGGTCCTGAACCATCCTGACGATATAATCCACGGAAAATAATGTCATAAAGTCCGTTGGGGACATCATCCTTTGACTGGTTCACACTATAGTTAGCAGAATGGAATTTTTCCAAATCGGCATCACGCTTTGTCGGTGCAGATGAAACATTCCATCCGTCCGTTGTCCAGTTGCCCACCATATTGGCATTTGTGAACAGCGAAGAAGCAGGAACCGGATTCTCAATGCCATCGGCCACGGCAATCAGAAGGGCACGTGTGGCGGCACGTAAATCGGCAACTGTTGCAGATGCATTGGCATAGACTGCGTTGGCTGTCTCAAGAGCAGATGCGTATGTAGAAGTCTTGCTTGTTGAAGCCAACTCCTGATAGATGGCGTACATGTCCTTTTTCTCTTTGTACTTGGCATAGCTGCCATCGGTTACTGAAGTTTCGGGAATGAAAGCCCATTCAGTATTTCCTGCACCATTGGCAAAAGTCAGATGACCGCCATATAAGTATGAGACGTCAAGTTTAAGACCCTCATGGGCAGAATTGTAAAGCTCATAGACATTTGTCGATGATGTTTCCGCAATAGTCCACAGGTTGTTATAAGTGTTGTCTGTCCAAACATCGTTAGTCTCGCCTCCTCCGCAGAAAATACTTTTGTCTGATTTATCTGACAAAACAAGCTTGTATTTACCATCAGCGGCAACCAAAGTTGCACGATGTCTGCTAGAGGCTGTCTGGTCACCTGATAACAGACCAGAAGCAATGGCGTTTGTTGCCCAGTTCATACCGTAGTTCACGAAAGCGTCTGCTTTCACATTGTAGATGTAGAGCACTGTAGAGTTCGATGCCAGTGTGGCAGGGTCTCCACCCGGCACTACAGGAGCTGTCCATGTGCCTTGTGCACTTGCACTTCCCACGCCCAACATGAGCGCGGCAGCTGCGAATAATAGTTTTAGTCTTCTCATAAAACCAAAAATTTAGTTAGTAAAGAATGTTATATATTGAATTTTAATAATTACTCCCAAATTGGGCTTTGATTGCATATTTTGTACACATGCGCACGTAACAGGTTGTAAAGATATGAAGAAAAGGGGAAAAAGTAATAAAAGCAAATAGGTGTTTTAGGTTAATTTTCTTAAATTAAATATTATTAACCTGTAATTAATGAGAATTTAACTGAAATATCATCTTGATATGCACATTATCAAAGGAAGAAGATTCTTAAAAAAACAGTTCAAAATCTTCAAGAAACAGACAAAAAACCGTTTCTACTTGAAGATTTTGAACTGGTAGCCTTGCTCCTTGAGCCACTTAATACTTTCGGGTAAGGCTGTCTTAAGTTTCTCGATGGACTTCAGCGAGTCGTGGAACGTTATGATTGAACCATTGCGGGCATAGCGCTTCACATTGTTGACCACATCCTCTGCGGTTATCCATTTTGAATAGTCGCGAGTGACGAGATCCCACATCACCATCTTGTATCTCTTACGTGTCAGCAGCGCATACTGCACAGGACGAATCCATCCGTGAGGCGGACGGAACAGGTGGCTGTGGATGTAGGCGTTGGCTTTCTCCACGTTGTAGCTGTACTCATGAAGCGAGTGGCGGAATCCGCTGATGTGGTTGTGAGTGTGGTTGCCCACCTGATGACCTTCCTTGACAATCCGCTCATACAACTCAGGATATTTCCTTACGTTGTCGCCCACCATGAAGAATGTTGCCTTGATGCCAAACTCTAGCAGCGTGTCAAGGATGAATGGTGTCGATTCGGGTATAGGCCCATCGTCGAATGTCAGATAGACCGAGTGGTCGTTTCTGTCCATTCGCCAATAGGCCTTCGGATATATCCATCTCAAGTAGATGGCGGGTTGTTCAATTATCATATGGGCTAAATACTATTGGAAATTACCGCCTCTTCCTCTGTATATGCTCTCAAACTCAAGGAGCTGCTTGTCGTAATCCTCACCAAGCTTCTTGTCTATAGCGGCAGCCTGCTCAGAGAGGGTGCTCATGAGGTACAGGTGATAGACGCAGTCGCGCTGTGAGGCAACGAACTGTGCCGGAGCCTGTGAACAGTAGTATTTGAAGTACTGTTCCGACTTCTTCCAAAGAATGCCAATCAGCTCTTTCGCTTTGTCGTTGTTGCCAACGGCTATGAGTGAACGGACGATATCCATTGAGCCGCTCTGGTAGTCGTGAGGAACGTTTGCCTGTGGGAACTCTTTTTCGACTCTCTCGAGCACGAGAGAAGCCTTCTTCATCTTCTCTGCAGCAATAGAGTCGTTGCCTATCATTCGCTCATATTGTGCCTCCTGTGTGAGGCGAAGCGCGAGCTGTGACATCAGGCGACGGTGAGTGTAACACATTCGCATCACTGTCTCGTCGAAGTAGATGCCAGGTGTATTGGCTCCACCGAACTTGAAACGGTTCATCACGTTGTCATAGGTCTTGTCGGTATCGAAGTTTGTCATACCTGGAACTATGCGTCCGTCGCGATTAGTGGTGAATGGCGTTATGCGGTTGGCAAGACCCTCCTGTACGAAGTTCTCGCCAAGGTTCATATAGTTCTCAGCGCCTACTGTTGTTGCCACATAGATAGGACGCTCCCAGTTTGCGTTAGCAATCATCTCAAGCATCATCAGGTCGCCCTTGTAGAGAGCGCTCTTGCCCTTGAGTGAGATGACCATGCGGTCGGGGATAGAGTCACCCTGCAGCTTCATGCCGCTACGGCGTACAGCTTCCTTGTCTATTGTAACATAAACTGTGTCTGTTGGGATGAAGTGGTTGTCTGAGTTGAATGGACGTACCCAGTACTTAAGGATGTTCTTCAGTTCAAACGGCTCGTCACCATAAAGCTTCTTTGCCTGCTCAGGATACTTGGCGTAGGCTTCAAGCAGTTGCTGTTTCATCTCTGGCTCAACGGGCACATACTCGTTGGTACCTGAGCAGTACTCCAGACGCTTCCATGTGATAGGCAACGAAGGAGAGTCGTAGGCAGGACGCACCATCTGGTCAATGTACCAGTCGGTCTGCAAGTAACTGAGGTTACAAACGCGTGCGTCAGTGCGTACTCCCTCTGTATCCTGGTTATACCACAATGGGAAGGTGTCGTTGTCACCATTTGTGAAGATGATTGGGTAGCTGGGCTTGCCATCAGGATTGGTCTGCTGTAGCGTCATCAGGTAGTTCTGTCCAAAGTCACGGCAGGTGTAACGGCCTGAACGATCGTGATCGTCCCATGTCTGTGATGCCATCTGAATAGGCACTATGAGACAGATAAGTGATACTATTGCAGCAGTGATTGCTGATGGTTTCTTGAAGAGCTTGTCGAACAGGGCAATGAGAGCCGCAACGCCCATGCCGCACCAGATGGCGAAGGCATAGAACGAACCTGCATAGGCATAGTCGCGCTCACGAGGCTGCATAGGAGTCTGGTTCAGGTAGATGACGATGGCCAGACCTGTCATGAAGAACAGGAAGAATACTACCCAGAACTGCTTTGCGCCTTTCTGTCCGCGACGTGTTGCCTGCCAGAACAGACCTATAAGGCCAAGGATAAGCGGCATGCAGTAGAACACGTTGTGTCCCTTGTTCTCCTTTAGCTCGTCGGGCAGCATATCCTGATTGCCCAGACGCATGTTGTCAAAGGCAGAAATACCTGTTATCCAGTTGCCGTGTTCGGCTTCACCATGTCCCTGGATGTCGTTCTGACGACCGGCAAAGTTCCAGAGGAAGTAGCGCCAGTACATCCAGTTGCACTGGTATGAGATGAAGAACTTCATGTTCTCTATCTGGTTTGGTACTTTCACCATTATGGTTTCGCCGCAACGGTCGTAAGGCTGTTCAGAACCATTGATGCTTCCGCCCATCCAGCTCTCATAGTACTGTTTGTGCGAAGAGCTCCAAATACGTGGGAAGAACATGTTCTGAGCATATACATACTCGTCCTTCGTGCGCAGCAGGAAGTATGAGTCCTTCTCGTTTTCTGACGCCTTCTCCTTGCGCTGCCATACTGGCTTGCCCTTTGACATTACCGGCTTGCAGTAGCCGCCTTCCTTTTCGAGGGCCACCTGTGATGTGTATGCCTGACCGTAGAGCAGCGGACGCTGACCATACTGGTCACGACCGAGATAGTCGCCAAGTGTGAAGATGTCCTCAGGTGAGTTCTGGTCCATTGGCGGGTTGGCCGATGAACGTATCACGATGACTGCATACGTGGAATAGCCAATCATCAGCATTAGCATGCAGAGCAGGGTGGTGTTCTTGAAACGTGTGCTCACCAGTGGAGCCTTCTGGTATATTCTTGTAAGTACGAACCACAGAAGTGCCAGTACAATAACTCCTATGATTACTGCAGACCATCCGTAGCCATAGAACGGAATGCCGAGCATACCTACTGAAAGCATGTATGCAATGTTCTGACGCAACCAGTTGGCGGGTATGCCATTGTCGTTTGTGGGCACATCTCTCTGAGTCTCATAGACAGCCCAGATAACAGCACTTACAAGCAGCAGTATGTAGATGTATTCGCCAGTGTTGAACGGCATGCCGAGAGTGTTTACGAAGAACAGCTCGAACCATCCGCCTACAGTGATGATGCCAGGCACAACACCGTAGAGCACGAGAGCCACGAGGGCGAACGAAATCAGCAGCGCGATGCATGAGCCCTTCCAGTTTGCGTTGGGGAAGCGCTTGTAATAATATACGAGCACTATGGCCGGCAGACAGAGCAGGTTAAGCAAGTGTACGCCTATGGACAGGCCTGTCATATACATGATGAGCACCAGCCAACGGTCGCTGTGGGGCTCGTCGGCGTGGTCTTCCCATTTCAGTATAAGCCAGAATACAACTGCTGTGAATGCTGATGAGTATGCATATACCTCACCCTCAACAGCCGAGAACCAGAAGGTGTCACTGAAGGTATAGATGAGCGCTCCCACGAGTCCGCTGGCTTCTATGGCAATGGTCTTCGCTATTGTTAGTTCTTCCCAACGGTCTATGAGCAGACGGCGTGTCAGGTGCGTGATAGTCCAGAACAGGAACAGAATACACGTAGCTGACAGCAGCGCACTCATTGTGTTTACCCAATAAGCCACCTGTGTAGCATCGCTTGCAAATTGTGAGAAGAGGTTTGCCGTAAGCATGAAGAATGGTGCGCCGGGTGGGTGACCAACTTCGAGTCTATAGCCTGTTGTGATAAACTCCGGACAGTCCCAGAATGATGCTGTCGGTTCGATGGTGGAACAATAGACGAAGGCTGCAACAAAGAATGTCAGCCATCCGACCACGTTGTCCACGAGACGATACTGTTTCATTTAAGAATTGAGCTTTTAACGTTAAAACAGATGCAAAAGTAAGAAAATATGCCGAAGTGACAAATTATTTTATGGTAGATTAACGCATTTTGTGCTTTACGACCACCCATGCAATGCCGATGGCGACTATTCCAAGTATTGCGCCGACTATGTAGTGGTTATATTGTGTAATGGTCTGCTCGAGCTGGTCTTCAGGCACTATTGAGTGCAGATACCATCCCATGGCAGCGAGAATGGCGTGCCAGCATCCGGCGCCTATTGTGGTATATAGCAGGAACTTCCAGTAGTTCATGCGTGCCAGTCCTGCAGGCAGTGAGATGAGGTGACGTATTCCTGGTATCAGTCGGCCTGTCAGCGTTGCCACGATACCGTGGTCGTCGAAGTAGCGTTCACTCTTCTCCACCTTCTCCTGGTTGAGCAGGCACATCTTTCCCCATCGGCTGTTAGCGAATTTGTAAATCACCGGTCGTCCAACGTAGAGTGCTACGAAATAGTTTATTGAAGCGCCGAGGTCTGCACCTATGGTGGCAAAGAGCACCACTAAGAATACGTTGAGGTTGCCGCTTGCTGCGTGATAGGCGGCAGGAGCAACGACGAGTTCTGAAGGAACAGGTATTACAGTGCTCTCCAATAGCATCAATAGGAGTATTGTTCCGTAGTTCAGGTTCCCTAAAAGGGTTGATATCCAGTTCATTTCTTCATTTCTGTTTTTAGATAATTATAATAATCTTCGGGCTTGACATCCTCTGGAAATAGGTGTGCTAGCACCATGCGGCATTCAGCAGTGTTCTTCTCACATGCCATCTTCAGATAACGCATGAATTCCTCGTCTCGTTTCAAGTCGTGACAGCATAATGCCATGTAGGCATAGCCTTCATTGTTTTTCTCATCGACTATTGAGAAAAACTTCTGCAGCATGTGATATGCTCCTTCAATGTATTTATTGTCGTAAAGTGAAACGATTATGCGCAGTAGGATAGGGGTGGAGCCGTTGCTTTCCAGAACAGCTTTACGAAACATCTTCTGTGCCTCTTCCAGACGGTCGCCAGCGAGCAGGACGTGCCCTTTGATAACCTTTATCTGGACATGGTCGCAGTCGAGCACGTCGGTCTTGTTCAGATAGTCGAGAGCCAGGTCGGTCTCTCCTCTGTCGCTATAGACAAATGCCAGTTCTTGGTATATGTCTGTAAGATAAGGTGAGTCTTCGCCAGCAGTCTCCAGTGCATGGAGAAGTGTTTCTATAGCCTTCTCGTCATTACTGAGACTCAGGTAGCAAGAACTTTTGTTTAACATGACATAAATGTCATCTGGAACTCGCTCGAGGTATCGGTCATAGTATTCAATAGCTTTCTCGTAGTTGTTCAGCCTGAACAGTCCGTGCGCTTTTGCTATGATTCCATCGGGATCTTCGGGGTCAATGGCAATGGCATATTCGCTGCTTTCTATTGCGCTGGAGTAGTCTTCGTTCATGAACTGTGCCGAAGCCAAAGCGTTCCAATAGCGTTTCTGAAATGGGTCGGTGTCTATGAGTTCGTTGAAAAGCTTCTCCGATGCCTTGTATTTGCCCAGTCCGAAGAGCGTGCGAGCCATCAGCTCCTTGAAGTCAGGACTTTCCTCTTGCTTTGCAAGCGTCATCCATTCCATGGCCTTGTCGCTGAAGTTGTAGTCTGAGTAGATGCTGGCAACGTCGATGACATAGTCCTGATACTCTTCCTGAGGAACATTTTTCAGCTCTTCGCGGAAGTAGCTGTCGGCCTCGTCTATGCGCCCTTCGACAATCATTATCTCCCCTCGGTCGTAGATGTAATCGGGTTCGTCGGTCTCAATAATCTGTCCGAGGTAGTCCCATGCAGCCTTGGTGTCACCGTTATATAATGCTTCGTGGATGCGGTAGGTGAGGGGAGCTATTGCTCCTGGAGCCAGACTGAGAGCCAGTTGGATAGTTTTCTCTGCTTCTTCCAGATGTCCCTGCATCTGGTAGTAGTCGGCAATCTCGGCCAATTCTTCAGCATCCATGAACACGGGTTGCCCCGCATTCACGGCTTTCTCGTAAGTCTCAAGCAGCTCTTGAAACTCCTTGCTGTCAAAATAGTCGTCGCCAGTCTTCATTCTAACCTCTTACCTCTCACTTCTTACCTCTCACCTCTTGAATTACTTCTTCCACGTATCCTTCAGTCCTACGGTCTTGTTGAATACAGGGCATTCAGCTGTTGAGTCAGGGTCAACGTTGAAGTATCCTATACGCTGGAACTGCAGGTATGACAGTGCTGGCATTGTTGCTGCGTATGGCTCTATGTAGCAGTTGCTCAGAATGTGCAGTGAGTCAGGGTTAATGATCTGCTTCATGGCAGTTACGGCATCGCAGTTCTGCTCTTCGCGTATAGCCGCCATGTCGTCGCGAGGATTCTCTACCTTCCACAGACGGTCGTAGAGGCGCACCTCAGCCTTTACAGCATGTGCGCAGCTCACCCAGTGAAGTGTCTTTCCCTTGATCTTACGGTCTGCTCCAGGCAGTCCGCTGCGTGTCTCTGGGTCGTATGTGCAGTAGATAGTCGTTACGTTGCCCTCTGCATCCTTGTCGCAGGGGTGCTCTTCGTCGCATTTAATAATGTATGCGTTCTTTAATCTTACTTCCTTTCCAGGAGCCAGACGCATGAACTTCTTCTCTGCCACCTCCATGAAGTCGTCGCGCTCAATCCATATCTCGCGTGAGAACTCAACTGTGTGTGTGCCGTCGGCCTCGTTCTCTGGGTTGTTAATGGCTGTGAGCTGCTCTACCTGTCCCTCAGGATAGTTGGTTATGACCACCTTCACAGGGTCAAGCACGGCCGATACTCTGATGGCGCGTGAGTTAAGATCGTCGCGTACAACGCTTTCCAGCAGAGCCATGTCGTTAAGCGCGTCGAGCTTGGTATAGCCAATCTTGTCTATGAACTTAACGATGCTTTCTGGTGAATAGCCGCGACGGCGGAAGCCGCAGATAGTCGGCATTCGTGGGTCGTCCCATCCGTTAACCAGTTTCTCGTTGACAAGTGCCAACAGGTTACGCTTCGACATAAGCGTATAGTTCAGGTTCAGCTTATTGAACTCTGTCTGTCGAGGACGATTGTCTTCAATATTGTCTGTTTCGCCCTTCCATTCCTTCATCCAGGTAACGAAGAGGTCGTACAGGGGACGGTGTTCTACGAATTCCAATGTGCACCAAGAGTGTGTTACCCCCTCCAGGTAGTCGCACTGTCCGTGGGTGAAGTCATACATGGGGTATGCATTCCATTTTGTGCCGGTCTTTACGTGTGGAATGTTCAGCACACGATAGATCAGCGGGTCGCGGAACAGCATGTTGGGGTGAGCCATGTCAATCTTTGCACGAAGCACCAGTGTGCCTGGCTCGCACTGTCCGCTGTTCATGAACTCGAACAGACGGAGGTTCTCCTCTACCGGACGGTCACGGAACGGCGAGTTAGTGCCTGGCGATGTGGTGGTACCCTTCTGCTGGGCAATAACCTCTGCGCTCTGCTCGTCAACATAGGCGCGTCCCTGCTTAATGAGCCATACGGCGAAGTCCCACAGCTGCTGGAAATAGTCGCTGGCATAATAGACGTGAGCCCACTCAAATCCGAGCCACTTGATGTCGTTCTCTATATTCTCTATGTATTCCGTGTCCTCCTTCACGGGGTTTGTATCATCGAAACGGAGGTTACACTCGCCGCCATACTTCTTGGCAAGGCCGAAGTCTATGGCTATGGCCTTTGCATGGCCAATGTGCAGATAGCCGTTGGGCTCTGGTGGAAAACGTGTCTGAAGCCTTCCGCCGTTCTTACCTGCAGCAAGATCGTCTATGACAATCTGCTCAACGAAACTCACCGATTTCTTTTCTTCGCTTTTTCCTCCTTCGAGCGCTCCGTTTGCGTTCAGGCGCTCTGCTGTTCCATTTTCTGCCATGTTGTGTTAGTTGTTTTGTTCTTTGGGGTGCAAAGGTATATAAAATAATTGTAAAATGGCGCAAAACTATTGCATATATTTGCGACAGAACCGGTTGTGACGTATTTTAAAACGTTTGAAACATGGAAAAAAGGTGTTTTTATAAATAATGTATTACCTTTGCACGCAGATTAAACTTAAAACATGAATATTTTTATGATTAGAAAGATTTACTTTAGTTTGCTCGCTGCCCTGCTCATGTTCTCTGTGCAGACAGCGTCAGCCCAGCAGCGTCGTCCCATTGACAGTCAGCATCCTTTGTGGATGATACACATCGACGTGTGGAACAGCGCAGACCCACAGAAGATCATTGACTTGATTCCTGCAAACGTAAGACCCTATGTCTGTATGAACCTGTCGCTGTCGTGCCAGTTTGATGCTTGGAAGGACGAGAAAGACCACTCCAAAGGCCCAGGCACTCAGATGTACAGAATGCCTCGTAATGCTGTGCGCACCTACAAGTCATGGGCAACAGTGTGTCAGCAGAACAATATGTGGTTCTCATGCCAGCCGGCTTCTGGCGGACATACCCATATTCAGGATACTGACATGGAGACCTTCGAGTATTTCTTCAAGACCTTCCCTAACTTCCTTGGTTGGAACTATGCCGAGCAGTTCTGGGCTTTCGGCGATGCCGGCGACATGAGCTCTATGACTGCAGCCAGCCGTTGGGCGCTATTCGCAAGGCTCGTTGAGATGTCTCACAAGTATGGTGGCTTCCTAACAGTAAGCTGGTGTGGTGGCGACTGGCACATGAGCACCAACCCCATGGGCGAGCTGAAGGCCGACAAGAACTTCCTTGAGGCATGTAAGAAATATCCTGAGGCAATACTGTTCCTCTACAAGTACACTCACGCCAGCAGCTTCTATAACAATGAGAGCATCTGCTGGGGACCATTCATCTCTGGCCTGACCACTAACTATGGTGTACGCTATGACAACTGCGGATGGAACGACACCACATCTAAGCTCGTTGGCGAGAACCAGTGCAAGTATCCTGGCAGCGCCGGCATTGGTACCGTAATGGAGCAGACCTGCGTAAACGGCGGTGCTGTTTGGGACGGTCCTGAGCTCATTTGGACAGAGGACTTCAAGAACATGAACAACTCTACTGTTGACGGCTATACACGCCGCAACTGGGGCTTATTTGATAACTTCAAAGGCATTTGGATTAACATGTGGCAGAGAATCATCAATGGTCAGATGTACATCCCTACTCGTGAAGAGGTGCTTGAGAAGACAAAGATTGTTGTTATCAACGACCTTAAGAGTGGCTATGAGTCCTATACCTCTTGGGACGACCTCTACAATGGTGTCTATCTGCAGACCGACCCCTTCAACCAGAAGAAAGAGTCTCGTCATAACTACGGACAGTGGTACAACAACCTCTGCTACTTCAAGTCAACAGGCCGCTATGGTGCTATCCCAGTGGTTATAGACCTTTATGACGATGCCGCCAAGGCAATTCCTGTACAGGTGAAGCGCTCAAACTATACCTCTCGTTGGGGCACACAGTCAAAGAAACAGGCTGACTTCAACGAGCAGTATCCTGAGGTTTCAACGGGTGACCTCTATGTCAACCGCTATCGCAACCAGCTTGTTACCTACACTCCTTATTCTTATTTGAACGTTAAGAAGTCGGCTGAGGCAACTATTCCCCTGAAATACAATACCTGCGAATCGCTGAAACTACACTATGCGAAGCTTTCAAGTGGTATTATCCGCGAGTATGATGATCACATCAACGTCTATCTGAACAACTATCGTAGCGACTCTACTGCTGCTCAGACCGATACCATCTTGATTACTGGCGTTACATCAACACCTAAGAACGAAGTGTCTAAATACTCAACAGGTGCCCAGGGACAGACTTCCACAGTCACAGCCAACTATGATGCTGATAATCAGACATACAAGCTCGCAGTAAAGCACATGGGTCCTGTCTATATCAAGATTACCTGTAGTGGTGCTGCCACTGACCGTCTGACCGACCTGTTGCCAGACAGCAAGCTTGAGACTCCCAAACAGCCAGAGCCCTATCGTGGTCCTATCATCATCGAGGCTGAGAACATGGACTATAAGAGCGTGGATGTAAAGCTTACGCACTCAGGCTGGTGGGCACAGGAGTATAAGGACTTCGCCGCTATGGGCTTTGTCGAGATGCCTGCTAACACTAACGCTGCCCTGCGCCATCAGCTGAAGTTGGAAGAGGCTGGTGACTACAACATCATCGTGCGCTACTGCAACAGCAGCAAGAAAGCAAACCTGAAGGCTATCGTCAATGGCACTTCTCAGGCCTTGCCTATTGAGAAGGTCAGCATCAACCAATGGAGCGATGCTGTGATACCTGTAACACTGAAGGCTGGAACTAACGATTTCGTTATCCAGAACCCCAATTCTATCAAGCTTACCATAGACCAGATCATCTATATGCCCGCTGATACTCCAAAGGAGAAGTTTAAGGTAACTGTGCGTGAGGCCGACTTCGGCAATGTTGTTGCCGACTGCGATTCAGCTATTGTAGGACAGACCGTACATCTCACCATCACTCCTGATCCTCTATATGACATCAAGGCGCTGCGTGTAGTCAACTCGGTATATTTCACCCAAGGTAAGTACATCCCTGTGACAGCAGGTTCAAAGGAAGTATCGTTTGTCATGCCCGATGAGAACGTGACCATCCAGCCAATATTCTATGACATCTCTGCTGTCTATGAGCTCGACTTCACTGAGGTTCAGGGCGGTGAGCTGCCTATAGGATGGCGTACCACCGATGGAAATGATGTGCGTAACTATCCTACGTCAAACGGTAGTGGTCCTCGCACCTTTGCTGATCTTACAGGTTACCAGGGCAAGGCACTCTATTGGCGTAATACCAGTGCCGAGTATGGCCGTCTGACAGATTATAAGCTCTATCTTGAGCCAGGCCAGTATCAGCTCACCTATGTCATGGCTGCATGGAAGGGAACGCCAACCTATCAGGTGAGAATTATTAACAGCAACAACAGTACTATCAAGGGTTCAGCATCAACGACAGCAACACCAAACATAAACGGTAACTTTGCAGGTAACATATCGTCGGCAGCGCGCAAGACGTTGGATTTCAACGTGACTGCAGCAGGCAACTACGTCATACAGTTCAAGACCATGAATAGTGGCAGTGGCGAGTTCCTCCTCGCTGAGTGTCGCCTGAGAAACATGACTATTGTCAACGGTATCACCACACACCATGCTGACAGCCCATTGCAGAAGGGCATCTATGCTCCTTCAGGCGTTCGTCGCGAGACACTGCAGCCTGGCTTGAACATCGTTGTTGGCGATGATGGAAAGACAAAGAAGGTATTTGTAAGATAGGATTTAGAGATATTTTTAGAGGAGAACAAAGTTACATTAATTAGCCTATGTAACGTGAGAGGATGTGCAGCGGCACATCCTCTTTTGTTGTCTATGTATATAATGCCGTGGCTCAAAAGACAAAATGGGGCGTCACACCAACCACATCGTGTAACGATTATTTAGCGACGTAAATACGAGTTATTTCAGTCAGACAAAATGAGTAATAATGACATATAAAGACAAAAGGACTAGCTGATATTCTTAAATCTGCGACACAGATTAATAAATCCATGACGTGGTTTTACTAATCTGTGACGCAAATTATTAAATCTGTGTCGCAGATTTAGTTATTCCCATCAGTTTAATCTCTTTTGCGCGACAGTTTAAAATTCTATATATGTAAGACTAATAACAGATTCTGTATTAAACGGGAAATCAGCAATAAATTTCGTATTTTCTTCGTTTTGTTCAAAATAATCACTATCTTTGCATTCAAGTATCGGCAAATTGCCTCAGCGGAGGTGCTGGTATGATTTTTGAGGGTAAACATTAGCGTTGGCTATTATTCAAAACGTTCAGAAACTTGCAGGTGAAAGAACACGTTTACAGATAATGGTTGCGCTCACTGGTATCAGTGGGCGTTTTCCTGTCTTGTGAGCGTAGGTTTCCTGCAAGTACCTTGAACGTTGGACAGTGAGAGCGTCCACGTTTTCGTGTCCAAGGTCGCGGACTAGAGTCCGCAACGTGAGTAAGCAATAGCTTGCTCGGGTACTTGTGGGAACATTTGTTTATTGGCTCGACGCATTATAAAACTATAATGCTACATGGCTAAATCGTTAATAGAGGAACTGCCCCGAATTGTGAGCGAGGGCAGACGTGAGGCTGCACAGATACTGGAGCGGCTAAGTAGTGGTACGCAGATTGGTTTGCAGACCAATGAACTGGTGTTACCAAGTAAGGATGTGAGCGGACTGTTCAAAGGCAGTACGCCACAGATTCCCAATGCCTTTAATATGGCTGGAGGCAATGGTGAATGGATGAACCGCCTCATCTATGGCGATAATCTTTTGGCTATGCAGGCGCTTCTTGCAGGTGATGCCCAGACAGGACTCCCCTCGCTTCGTGGTAAGGTTGACCTTATTTATATTGACCCACCTTTTGATTCCAAGGCAGATTATCGAACAAGTATAACTCTACCGAATGGGACAGTACAGCAAAAGCCAACTGTTTTAGAACAATTTGGATATGTAGATTTGTGGGAAGAGGGAACTATAAGTTATCTGAAATACATTTATCCCAGATTGTCATTAATGAAAGAATTGCTCTCAGATAGAGGCTCTATATACATCCATATTGATTGGCATGTTTCTCATTACGTTAAAATCTTATTAGATGACATATTTGGCAAAGAGAATTTCAGAAACGAAATAATCTGGTATTATTCTACGCTAGGTCGTCCAAAAGATCGTTTCGCATTAAAGCACGATAACATTTTTTATTATGGCAAGAGTGTCAATACTTTCTTCAATGAAAAGGATGCAAGGATTCCTTATTCTCAGCAATATATTGATTCCCACTTTAGGGATAGGGATGAGCAAGGGAAACAATGTCGTAGGCGTTTTGATGCGGGAAAGTGGCGAGTCTATTATCCTGATGAAGGAATGATACCTAATGACGTATGGGAAATCCCTTATGAAAACTCTATGTCTAAAGAGAGAGTTAACTATGCAACACAAAAACCTATTGCCTTACTGGAAAGGATTATAAAATCATCCTCAAAAGAGGGCGACCTGATTTGCGACTTCTTTGGTGGTAGCGGCACAACGGCTTCTGTTGCTGAACGACTTAATAGAAGATGGGTAACTGGTGACATTGGTAAGCCTGCTTCATTAGTGATGCGCAAGCGCTTTATTGATCAGGAAGTGAAGCCATTCTTATATCAGAGTATTGGTGACTATCAGAAGGAAGCATTCAAGAATAACAAACGCTATAAGCATGTGGGCGACTTGAGTCAAGTGGTGTTGGGACTATATGGCGCTCTTCCCTTTACTCCTGAGCAGACGAACGACAGGAACTTCGGATATATAAAAGGTACGCGAACATTAGTAATGGTAGATTCGCCTAATCGTTTGACGACAGCGGCAACTATCCGCAAAGCAGTAGAAGCGAAGGCAAGTCTGCTTGGTGGTGATTGGGAAAAGGTGGTAGTGCTTGGATGGAACTTCGCCTTTGATATTTCACAAGCTATTCAGAAGTATGAGAACTCGAAGGTGGAGGTATTGGTGATTCCACCAGACTTATTGGATAAGTTAGCAAAGAAAGGCTATAAGAAACTTGTTGACGATAGGTCTGTGCGCTTCTCGTCACTTCAATATTTGGTAGCAAAACCTGTAAATGTAACTTCGCAGGGAGAGAATGATGAACTTGATATAGAGTTGGAGAATTACGTGTTGCTTTCACCTGATAATATTCCATTGGATGATAAGGACAAGGAGAAGCTGCAACAGGTGTTGGAGCAAGATCCATTGTCGTTGATAGAATACTGGAGCATTGACCCAGACTATGATGGTGTGACATTCCGTTCTACATGGCAGGACTACAGGGAGAATATGGAGAATGACAACGACCCACTTCATTGTGTCTATAAGACTCGTCTGAGAGTTCCGCACAAGGATAGTAGACAAGTTTGTATCAAGGCAGTAGATGTATTTGGTTTTGAGAGTCAAGTGGTTGAAAGCGTATGACTACCACGAATTACACGAATTATACGAATTATGACTACTAATAATGTGAATAGTTCGCTTGAGTTGGCAAAGCGACTGAGCGAAACGGTAAATGATGCATGGGAGAGTGGCGAATTGTTAGAACAAGTAACGCCCACTACCCAGGAACTGCTGAAGTGGTGGTTTTCAGAGGAGTATTGCTCTCTTAGAAGCCGAAACTTTCATGCAGGACAGCGTCAGGCTATTCTGAATATCGTGTATCTGCACGAAGTGTTGAAAGCCAAGAACGTGCTTGACTTTTATGAGCAAATCATGCCAGATATGATGGCATTGTCTGACTTGGCAACGCTGAACCAACAGAAATACCAGATGCCTAAATATGCTGTTAAGATGGCAACTGGTACAGGTAAGACTTGGGTGATGCATGCCTTATTGATATGGCAGATGCTGAATGCTAGACACAGCCTCACCCCCAACCCCTCTCCAAAGGGCGAGGGGAGTAATTGCCCTGATAAACGGTTTACGAAGAACTTCTTGCTTGTAGCTCCTGGCCTTATCGTTTATGACCGACTGCTGGATGCTTTCTGTGGACGTTTGAAAGAAGGAACAGAAGAGCGCGATATAGAGTCCAATGATTTCTATATGAATCAGGAAGTCTTTATACCTGTACATTATCGTCAAGAAGTGTTCTCATTCATTCAGAACAATGTTGTTACCAAAGAAGACGGTATTGGACGCAAGACAACTGGCGATGGACTGATAGCCTTAACCAACTGGCATCTGTTTGAGAATCAGATGGAGGATGAGGAGGAAGATGAAGAGAATGATGTGCCAGCCATCATCAACAAGTTGCTACCTATACGTCCAGGTAAGGCGGCTGGTAACGATTTGGGAATGTTGGACAGAAGATACCTGAGAGGTTCTGAACTGGAGTATCTTGCCAGTCTTGATGATATCATGGTGATTAACGATGAGGCCCATCACATCCATGAATTGAAACGTAATGGTGAGATAGAAGAGGTGGAATGGCAGAAAGGCTTGAACGTTATCGCAGAGAACAAAGGAGAAAGATTCTTCCAAATAGACTTTTCTGCTACACCATACGATCAGCGAGGTTCTGGTAAGAAGGTGCAGAAAGCTTACTTTCCCCATATTGTTGTTGATTTCGACTTGGCCACAGCTATGCGTAAGGGTTTAGTGAAAACTCTATTGTTAGATCGACGTCAGGAATTGACAGAACTGGAGCACTTAGACTATAAGGCCATTCGTGACGAAAGGAACAAAGTGTGCGACCTTAGTGATGGTCAGCGATTGATGCTTAGAGCAGGATTGGCAAAATTGAAGAAACTGGAGGATGAGTTTACTGCTGTTGACGAAAAGAAGAATCCCAAAATGCTCGTTATTTGTGAGGATACTTCTGTTGCTCCCTTTGTAAATCAACTCATGTTGGAAGATGGATTGTCGCAAGACGAAGTCGTAACCATAGACAGTAATGCCAAGGGCGAAGTATCGGAAGAAGAATGGAAGCAGACCAAGGAAAAGCTGTTTAATATCGATAAGTACAAGAAGCCCAAGGTGATTATCTCCGTACTGATGCTGAGAGAGGGCTTTGATGTGAACAATATCTGTGTGATAGTACCTTTGCGTTCTTCAGAAGCCCCGATTCTATTAGAGCAGATTATTGGTCGTGGACTACGCTTGATGTGGAGAGAACCTGAATATGACAGTATTAAAGCAGAAGACCGTCAGCGAGTACTGAGATTGCATACTCCTCCTAAAACTTATATCGATATGCTTAGCATTATCGAGCACCCTGCCTTTATTCAATTCTATGAAGAACTGCTCAATGCAGGATTGGCCATTGAAGATACAGGAGAAACAGGTACAGGTGGTTCTACTGGTGACTTGATAAGAGTAGGACTACGTGATGGCTATGAACAGTTTGACTTCCAGTGGCCTATGATAGTAAGAGAGGCAGAGGAAGAATTAGAGGATGTAGAAATAGATATCAATAGCTTGCAGCCATTCACCGCATTCCCTTTGGGTAAACTGCGTCAGTTCTTAGCGCAAGACGGAGAGACGTTTATCTCGCAAGAAGCAATCTCAAAGACGCAGTTTGGCAGATATAAAGTTACTGCAAATCTATTTACAGCTACGAGCTACAATGAATATCTGCAGAAACTGCTAAGAACTATTACGTTGCGTTTTGATAGAGTAACCTCCCATCGTGAGATGCCTGTTCCTAATCTTCAAATTAATGAGGCCAATACTATAGCGGTTGTTGATAGGTATATTCGGACACGTTTGTTTGGTCAACCATTCAATCCCTTTAATGGCAGTGATTGGAAGATATTGTTGTCGAAAGATGCTATCGTCACAAAGCATATCATTGAGGAAATGGCTCGTGCAATCTTCAATATGCAACAGAACATCATGACTACAGACGCTCAAGTAGTTCACACGCTTTTTTCTTCTGTCACAGAGATTAAGATGCGTGAGTCGTATTCAATAGAGACACATAAAACTATTTATGAGCGTCAAGGCTATCCATCTTCTCGTGGAGGTTTAGAAAGAGCTTTTATTGACTTCCTTGATACTGATGGTGAGGTTGAGCGTTTCTTGAAGATTAGTGAGAATATGCATCCTTTTGCAGTAATTTATTACATGCGAAAGGATGGTCTAATGGCTACTTACCATCCCGACTTTATTGTTGCTACTCGGAAAAAGATATATCTTATTGAAACTAAAGGTAACGATAAACTATTTGACAAAAATGTGCGCCAAAAGCAGACTGCTGCTGTTGAGTGGACTCGGAAGATAAATGAACTTCCGATGGAAGATAGAATGAATAAGGAGTGGGAATATGTCTTAATAAGTGAAGACAATTTCTATGGTTTGTCACGAAATGGTGCAACTATCACAGACATTTGTGATAGATGCAAAGTGTCGCTTTCTGCCGCGATGGGAGAACTATTTGTATAATGTATTAGCGGAATCCTAAGACACAAGACTTCAGATTAAACTAAGATTAGCCAGATTATTGGTGCCAACTCAGGGTGATATGACAATAAAATGAGGGATTCGACGTTAAAAGAATAATCGGGTAAACGAGGAATCGAAAAATCGATTAAACGATTCGATTAAGCGGATAAACGATTAAACGGTTAAACGAAGAAACGATTAAACGGTTAAACGAAGAAACGATTAAGCGGATAAACGAGGAAACGGTTAAACGAGGAAACGATTAAACGGTTAAACGAAGAAACGATTAAACGGAAAACGCTTGAATGACAATAATTATTAACCCTCAAAAATCATACTTATGAAAATATCACGCTTTGGCTATTTCTGGCTCGACACATGGGTGATGGCTAACATCATACAGCTGGCTACACAGGATTTCTGTACTCGCTTCTTGAGTCACAGCAACGATCCGGGAGGCCGCCAGTACGACCAGATGACACAAGCTGCACGGTCGGCTCCCGCCAACATAGCCGAGGGCAACTCGCGTCACACCACATCAAGAGAGACTGAGATGAAACTTACCGATGTGGCTCGCGCAACCCTGGCCGAATTGACAAACGATTACTTCAACTGGCTATTACGACACGAGCAACTGCCGTGGTCTGTCCATTCAGCGGAGTATAAACAAGTCATATCCATTCAACTTGACAAGCCTACTTACGATGATGACCTACAGTATCAAAGCAGCATTCACATACTGCGACAGAAGCAGCGCTTCGATACCTGGCTCAAGGACAGCGACTCCTTCCAGATGGCCCGTTGTATGATCGTGCTCTGCAACCGTCTGGCAGCCATGCTCAGCAAGCAGATAGAGCAACAACTTGCCACGTTTAGCGAGGAAGGCGGATTCACAGAGGCTCTGACGGCAGAGCGGTTGGCCAGACGTACCCAACAGAACATTGAAACAGGTGCGCCGCTATGTCCGCTCTGTGGTAAACCCATGATACGGCGAATGGCAAAGAAAGGTGTCAACTCCGGTAATGAGTTCTGGAGCTGTTCGGCATATCCCGACTGTCATGGGACAAGGAAAATTGAGAAATGATGATGAGGCGTTAAATCGATTAAACGGAAAATCGATTAAACGGTTGAATCGATTAAACGGTTAAACGGTTAAACGAGGAAACGGTTAAACGAAGAAACGATTAAACGATTAAACGACACAAAAATCCGAGGGTAATCGCTGAATGCTTGTACCCTCGGATTGTGAAACTTTTCCAGTGGATTACTCGTGGCGGATGGCTTCTATCGGGTCCATGCGTGCTGCCTTGAGAGCAGGGATGTATCCGAAGGCTATGCCTATGACCACGCATACTAAGAATGAGACGAAGATAGACCATGCAGGAACGCTTGAGGGCATGCCGAGCATTGGGACGACGAACTCGCTCACTGTACAACCGAATAAGATGCCGATAAGTCCGCCAGTGATACTTATAAGCACGGACTCTATGAGGAACTGGAAGGAGATGATGGAGCCTGTGGCACCAACAGCCATTCGCAGACCTATCTCTTTTGTGCGCTCTGTTACGCTAACCAGCATGATGTTCATGATGCCTATGCCTGCTACGAGCAGTGAGAAGGCTGCGGCAACAACTAAGATGAGGGTTACGGTGTCCATGGTGCTTGACATCGTTTCCATGAACTCTGCCTGTGAGCGAATGGTGAAGTCGTCAGCGGCTTCTCCCTTGAGTTTGTGGTTGTCGCGCAGGATCTGCGTCAGTTCCTCGATGGCAGCGTCGGACAGCTCCTCTGTCACGGCTGAGCAGTTGATGGAAGAGAACCATGTCTGTGCTGCTATGCGCTTCATAACGGTGGTGTAGGGGGCTATGATGACATTGTCCTGGTCCATGCCCCAGTTGTTGTAGCCCTTCGATTTGAGCACTCCGACGATGGTCATCGGTATTGACTTGAAGCGTATGGTCTTGCCTATAGGATCGGTGTGTCCTCCGAAGAGCTCTTTGACTATTGTTGCTCCTACCACGACTTTCTTGGAAGCTTTCTTCACATCTTCCTCTGTGAAGCACATGCCTTCCTCAATGTCCCATAGCTTTATTTCGAGATATTCGGTACTCTCACCATAGACGGTAGTGTTGGTGTTATTGTTGCCATAGATGACCTGTCCGCTGGCTGTTACCTCCGGAGACACCTTCGTAACGAATTTCTTCTCTCTGAGTATTCGCTCATAGTCTGCCATCTTCAGCGTCTGCATGGATGAGGGATCTTGTCTGACACCACCTCTCATATCAGCACCTGGACGTATGGTGAGAAGGTTTGTTCCCATGGTTGACAGCTCCTGTCTGATGCTTTCTTTCGAGCCTTGGCCGATGGACATCATTATGATTACGGCAGAGACGCCTATAATGATGCCAAGCATTGACAGAAACGAGCGCATCTTATTGTTTGCAACAGCCTTTATGCTGACCTTGAACAGGTTGGCTGTGGTGTTGCTGCCCACTTTACGTAGCAGAGCGACCACAAGCAATATCAGTATGGCTAAGCAGATGATACCAATTATATTCATTGTATATTAACTTTTTTCGTTCTTCTATTAGTCGTCCTGAGGAATAGGTAGTGCTGCGAGGGCTTCTGCTGCAGACTTGATGTTGGTGTTGATGGTGTCTTCACGAATCTTTCCGTCGCGCAGGTTGATGTTGCGGCTGGAATATTCGGCTATCTCAGGATTGTGGGTCACGAAGATGATGGTATGTCCCTGACGGTGGAGCTCCTGGAACAGCACGAGCATCTCGAACGATGTGCGTGTGTCGAGGTTACCTGTTGCCTCGTCGGCAAGGAGTACGGCAGGGTCGTTGACGAGTGCACGAGCTATTGCCACACGCTGCATCTGTCCGCCGGACATCTGGTTGCTCTTGTGCTCCAGACGGTCGCCAAGTCCTACTGCCTGCAGCGCCTTGATGGCTGCTTCGCGGCGCTGTTTCGCGTTATACTTCGAGTTGTACATCAACGGAAGCTCCACGTTCTCAACAGCTGTCGTCTTTGCCAGCAGGTTGTAGTTCTGGAACACGAAGCCGATCTTCTGGTTGCGCAGGTGGGCACGCTGTGACCTTGACATAGTGCGTACGGATATGCCGTCGAGGAAATATTCGCCGCTTGTGGGCGTGTCGAGGCAGCCAAGCTGGTTCAGAAGTGTTGACTTGCCTGAACCTGATGTGCCCTGAATGGTCACGAACTCACCCTCGTATATCTTGAACGACACTCCGCGTAGTGCCTTCACAGTCTCGCTGCCTACCTGAAAGTAGCGCTTCACGTTCTGAAGTTCGATAACGACTTTCCTATCCATAGTCAACTTACTTCTTCTTATTGTTGTTTCTTGGCTTAGGCATGAATGGGTTGCTTGTCTGCTGTTCCTCAGCAGGCTCACCATTGCTTATGCGGAAGTCGGTAAGCACTTCTGTGCCTTCGCTAATGCCACTGACGATTTCTGTGCTGATGCCGTTGGTAACACCTGTCTCTACCTTGTGGGCCTTGAATGTGTTGCCTTCCAGCGTCCACACTTTCTGTGGGGCCTCTATATCCTCAATGGTCTGACCTTCTGAGATGAGAGCCTCGTTAGGAATGAAGCGCAATGCCTTTGACGGCGCTACGAGAACATCGTTTTTCTCCAAAGTATAGATGGTGACGTTGGCTGTCAGACCAGGCTTCAGCTTCAGATCGTTGTTAGGCGCTGAGATGACTACCTCGTAGGTAACAACGTTGCTCTCTGTAGTGGGCTGCTGACGCACCTGTGTAATCTTGCCCTCGAAATGGTCTTCTGGGTAGGCATCTACAGTGAAGCTTACTCGCTGTCCCTCTTTCACTCCACCAATGTCAGCCTCGTCGATGTCGGCAATCACGCGCATGTCGGTGAGGTCCTGTGCAATGGTGAAGAGCTCAGGAGTGTTGAACGATGCAGCCACAGTCTGTCCTTCCTCTACTGCCTTTGAGAGTACCACACCGTCGATGGGTGATGTGATGGTGGCATAACCGAGGTTGGTCTCTGCCTTCTGCAGGCTCTGCGTAGCTGTTACTACCTGATCTTTTGTCTTGAGGTAGGTGAGGCGTGCGCTCTCATATTCGTCGGCACTTACGAGTCCTTTGTCGTAGAGCGTCTTGTAGCGGTTGTAATTAGCCTGCTCGTAGGTCAATGAGCTTTGTGCACTGTTCAGGTTGGCTTTTGCTGAGTTAAGCTCGCTGATGAGGTTGGTCTTGTCGAGCTCTGCTATCACCTGGCCGCGCTTTACTACAGAGTTATAGTCCACGTAGAGCTTGCTTACTATGCCGCTCACCTGTGTACCAACGGTGACGCTTGTCACAGGCTCAATGGCTCCTGTGGCTGTGATGGTGGTCTGTATGTTGCCTTTTTCCACCTTTGCTGTTGTGAACTCGGTCTGCTGTTTGTCTGAGCAGCTCGCCATCAATGCTACTGCTGTAAGGGCTAAAAGTCCTGTTTTAATAAGTCCTCTCATATATCAGTATTTTTTGTTTTCGATTATTGATGTTTACTTTTTTCTTATAGCTCCCCTTTCCTCTGGTAGAACTTCAGCATCTTCAGTGCCATTATTGCAAGGTATTTGCTCTCCAGTCGGTCTTGCTGCGCTTTGAGCAAACGGTCTTTTCCTGTCATGAGTTCTACGATGTTCTTCAGTCCGAGTTGGAACTGCTCTTGCAACAGGTTGAAGCTCTCCTGTTCGCTGTCAACAGAGACCTGCGCAGCACGGAGCTTCTCCTGGTTAAGTGTAGCGTCGAGCCAGTAGCCTTCGATAGTGGCGTATAGCTGGTCTTCAGCGTCTTCCAGCTCTACTTGTGCCAGCTCCTGCTGTATGCGTGCCTTTCTGATGGCAGTCTTTGTCTGTCGGCGGTCATAGATGGGAATGCTAAGGGTTAGACCTGCTGACATGTCGAAGTCTGTCTTCATCTGTGAGCCCCAGGTATCGTCAGACCTTGAGTTTGTGCTTGTGCCGAAGCCTGCTGTCATACCCAGTGTTGGCAGATAGCCTGCTTTCGCCATTTTTACGCTGAGCTCGCTGCTCTCTATCTGAAGTTTAGCCTCTGCGAGCTCTGGTCTTACAGCCAGCGCGTTCTCATAGACAGCTTGCAGTGCAGGAACCTCTTCCATAGCCTGCTCGTCAGTAGTGGCGGGTACAACGATGTCAATCTCTGTGGGACCAACCATCTCCAGGAGTTCTTTCAGTTGCAGCTTGTATTTGCGGATGTTGGTCTGTGACTGAACGATGCTAAATTCGTCAGTGGCTCTTTGTGCAGTGAGCTGGGCAACGTCGGCCTTCGACATCTTGCCTACTTCCAGCATCTGCTTGCCACGCTCTTCGTTTTTCTTACTTGTCTCCAAGCTCTGCTGGCTTACCTTTACGGCTTCTTCGAGGTAGAGTATCTGTATATAAAGCTGTGTGATCTGTTCCTCTATAGAGTTAGCGGTCACCTCTACTTCAAGATCCTTCTGTTTTGCAGTCAGCTTGTTCTGCTTTATGGTGTTGCGGTTCTTGTTGCCGTCCCAAAGTGTCCAGTTGGCATTTATGCCGTATGTGCCGTTGTAGTACCATTTGACTTCTTTGTCATCGACAATGCCGTTTGTAACGGTGATGGTATTCTCCTGCCAAGGTCTATAACCTAAGCTTTGGTTTGTCGATGCCGATACCGATGGTAGTAGTGCAGCTTTTGCACCCTTTACGTCTTCCTCTGCCGACTGTGCGTTTAGCTTTGCTCTCTTCAGCGTCATGTTATGCTCTTTGGCATAGCTGATGCAATCTTCGAGGGAAAGTGTCACTTTCTCCTGAGCAGTAGCGTTTAGCATTATTGATAGGCAGACGGAAGCAATTAGAATAAATCTTTTATACATATTTGTTCCGTATTTGATTACATATTTATATTAAAACCAATGCAAAAGTAGTGATTTGTTCGAAAAAGAGGGGAAACGATATAAAATTATTTTGATTTTTTTTGTCTTATTGTTTTTTGTTGTAATTTTGCAATAAATATAGCATTGAAAAACAAAACACTAATGAAAACATGCACTTTTAAATTATTGCTTCTCTTGCTGCTGATGATGGTGGGAGGAACAGAAGTAAATGCTGAAAAGACATATAAGTTGATGAAGGTGAACACTGTGGAATATGGTCACTATTATGTCTTTGAACAGAGTGGAAGGGTGATGAACAATGAAGTTAGTTCTGGAGAACTAGCGACTACTAATTCATATAATAGTACAGGGTTGACAGGTAGTGAGAGCTACGTGTGGAAAGTTGTGAAGTTTGAAGGGTATAGCAATTTGTATTTGCGGAATGTGAGTGAAAATAAGTATTTGTGTAATACGAGTGGTTATAACTTGGGACTTAGAAGTGATGACATGTCTGCTGTTTCTTTTACTTTTACTAACGGAATTGCTAATATAAAATGTAACAGCAAATATTTGGCTTATACTTCACAGTCATCATATGTTTATAAATTATACGCTAGCCCCACTTCAAATTACCCCCATTCTATTAATGTGTATCGGCTTTATGCTTATCCAAATATTTCGTTTTCTTCTTCATCTGTGACAATAAACAGTGACGAGGAAGATGGATTGGTGCCTACATTCGTAAACCCTGAAGGTGTTGACGGTATAACGTTTAAGTCCAGCTACAACGAGGTGGCATCTATTAATAGTGAAGGCGTTATAACTCTTGGAGGCAGTTCAGGTACAGCTGTCATAACGGCTACATACCCTGGAAGTGCAGAGTATCTTGCTGATGAGGCTAAATGTGTTATTACCGTTAATAAGTTGGCACAGGAAAATGAACCTGAAGCAGGAGGTTATTATAGTCGAGTGACTTCTGTAGGCGATATTACAAATGGTCAGTATCTAATTGTCTGTGAAACTCAGAATACTGCATTTAATGGTGGACTTGGAACTCTTGATAAAAACAACAATAATATTGATGTTGTTATATCCGATAATAAGATTTCAAAGACATCAGCAACTGAGGCCGCTGAGTTTACTGTAACATCTGTGACAGGCGGATATACCATAAGAAGCAAATCAGGTAAGTATATTGGTCATAAAATCTATGATGATGGATTGTCGGAATCAGAAAGCATACCTTACGTAAACTCTATTAGTATGGAAAATAGTGTGATGTCTATACGTATGCTTAGTGGCTTTTCTTTAAGATATAACAGCTCTGATAAAAGATTCCGCTATTATAATAGCCAAACTCAGACTCGCTTATACAAATATATAGCTCCTGCAGGACTATCTACAGTAGATGTTGTGGTCAGTCAAGCAGGACTTGCTACTTATGCCAGCAATTTCGACCTTGATTTCAGTGACGTGGAAGGATTGAGCGCCTATAGGGCTGTGGAGTCTGAAGGGAGCGTGGAACTGCACAAGGTAGTTGTAGTACCTAATGGCGAAGGCGTGCTTCTGCGTTCCACAAATGGTGGAACAAACTTCTCTGTTCCTGTAACTGACAGTGCAACCCCTTGGGTGGATGGGTATAATGATTTCAAGCGTGGAACGGGCGCAGCTGTTGCTTCTGAAACAGACGGGAAGCATAACTATATACTGAATGTTGTGGACAATAAACTCGGATTCTACAAGGCAGCAGGCAACACCGTTGCCACAAATCGTGCCTATCTGCAAACCTCAGCCGCTCTGTCTCGCAACTCTATAGTCTTCGATGATGAGGAAGAAAACCAGACGACTACCGTGACTGATATAGTAAACTCTTCGACATGTGACGGATTCCTGTACAACCTGAATGGGCAGCGAGTGAAAAGCCCTTCGTCGGGATTATATATAAGTGGTGGAAAACTTGTGTTTAAAAAGAAATAGAATGATTGGAATATGAAAAAACGATATATCATACCTGCAACTTCTAAGGTTGTAATAAGAAACAGCCAGTTCTTGTGTCTCTCAAGAGGTGATCAGCAGTTTGATGAAAGTGGGGATCAAGGAAGTGTTGAAACACAAGACGATGATGCCATCCACTCGGCAATGGGGCGCTCTGGTAATTGGCTTGATGAATAAATATACAAATACGGATATAATATGAATAATGTTAATAATGTAGAGGCTTCACAAAGCTGTTATGAACAGGGTAGGGCTGCTTTAGAGCATGGTGATATTGTGAATGCTTTGGCTCAGCTTACTAAGGCTGTGGCAATAGATGAGGACAATGCAGAAGCACGCGTGCTTCGTGGTAACCTGTTGATGCGAATGGGCGACAAAAAGGGCGCGAGCGAAGATGCAAAATGGCTGTTGGAACACCACCCAGAGTTGATGTCTGATATGAATGGTGAGTTCAAAATGGGCAAAATGTAAGCAAAAAGGTGAAAAAACTTTCAATTTATTTGTTTGGTTCGCAGAAAAGTACTACTTTTGCTCCCGAAAACAATAATAGAGAGACAACCATGTTGAATATTAATGCATTTTATTACGGCTATTATTATTACTTTACAAGCAATTGTGAAGCGGTAGGTCGTGCATAATAATTCATATGTGGATTAGCTAAATGATAAAACCCCGCTTCACGAGATGAAGAGGGGTTTTTTAATGAAGTTATGACATCTAAGAATTAAAAGATATGATACAAGGAGCTGACAGATTAAACTTAGTAAGCGAATATTACTTCAGTAGGAAGCTGAAGGAGGTGGCACAGATGAATGCTGAGGGTAAGAATGTTATCAGTCTTGCCATTGGAAGTCCTGACATGCCGCCATCAGAGAGTACTATTGAGAAACTGTGTGAGGTTGCTCGTGACCCTTCGGCTCACGGATATCAGCCAACAATGGGTACGGCTGAACTGCGCGAGGCGATGACAGGCTTCTATAAGCGTTGGTATGATGTTGACCTTGATGCCAAGACTGAGGTGCTGCCTCTGATAGGTTCGAAGGAGGGTATCCTGCATATTACGCTTGCTTTTGTTAATCCTGGTGACGCGGTGTTGGTGCCAAACCCTGGCTATCCTACCTATACGTCGCTCTCGAAAATATTAGGTGCAAAGATTGTGAATTACAATCTGCGCGAGGACAACGGATGGCAGCCAGACTTTGACGAACTGGAGAATATGGACCTCACAGGAGTGAAGCTCATGTGGACAAACTATCCCAATATGCCGACGGGTGGGCGAGCACAGCGTGAGACCTACGAGCGTCTGGTGAAGTTCGCTATGGATCATGACATAGTTGTGGTCAACGATAACCCTTATAGTTTTATTCTTAGTGAAGAACATCTGAGTATCCTTCAAGTGCCTGGGGCAAAGGAGTGCTGTATTGAGCTGAACTCTATGTCTAAGAGCCATAACATGCCAGGCTGGAGAGTGGGACTGTGTGCCACTAACGCTCAGTTCATACAGTGGATTCTGAAAGTGCAGTCAAACATTGAGAGCGGCACATTCCGCGGCATCCAGCTTGCTGCTGCTGAGGCTTACAGAAATGATGAGGCATGGCATCGCGAGTTTAATATTAATACATATGCTCGTCGCCGTAAGTGGGCTGAGAAGATTATGGATGTGCTGGGATGCACGTACGACAAGAGCCAAGTTGGAATGTTCCTCTGGGGAAAGATACCCGAGAGCGTGGCTAACGTGGAAGATCTGACTGAGAATGTGCTTCACGAGGCTCGAGTATTTATCACACCTGGCTTCATCTTCGGCTCAAATGGTGAACGCTACATCCGCATTTCGCTCTGTGCAAAGGAGGAAAAAATAGAAGAAGCACTTCATAGAATTCAAAAATTAACGAAATAACGAACGAAAACACAATATTATTATGGAACTGGAACTTCAACCACTGAATCTACCAAGTGACAACGAACGTCCTTTCGTAATTGCAGGCCCTTGCTCTGCAGAGACTGAAGAACAGGTTATGAAAACTGCCCAGCAGCTTGCTATGCGCGGATGCCATAATTTCCGTGCTGGAGTGTGGAAGCCACGTACCAAGCCAGGCGGCTTTGAGGGTAATGGCGAGATGGCACTCCCATGGATGCAGCGCGTGAAGAAGGAGACTGGCATGCTCGTATCTACCGAAGTTGCTACTCCAGAACATGTGGAGCTGGCTCTGAAGTATGGTATTGATATTCTTTGGATTGGTGCACGTACCTCGGCAAACCCATTTGCTATGCAGGCTATTGCCGACTCGTTGAAGGGCGTTGACGTGCCAGTGTTCGTGAAGAACCCTGTTAATCCAGACCTTGAGCTGTGGATAGGCGCTTTGGAGCGCATCAATCAGGCTGGTGTAAAGCGACTGGGTGCCATTCATCGCGGCTTCTCTTCATATGATAAGAAGATATACCGTAACATGCCTATGTGGCAGATTCCCATTGAGCTCCGCCGTCGTATTCCTGAGCTTCCAATAATCTGTGACCCCTCACATATAGGAGGACGTCGTGAGCTTATAGCTCCTCTCTGTCAGCAGGCTATGGACCTTGGCTTCGACGGCTTGATAGTGGAGAGCCACTGCGACCCAGACAAGGCTTGGAGCGATGCTTCGCAGCAGGTTACACCCGATGTGCTTGACTACATACTGTCGCTGCTTGTTATACGTGACGAGCATACAACAACTGAGGGCATACAGACTCTGCGTAAGCAGATTGACGAGTTGGATAATCAGATTATGGACCTGTTGTCGAAGCGCATGCGTGTGTGCCGTGAGATAGGTCAATACAAGAAGGAACATAACATGACGGTGCTGCAGGCAAATCGCTACAACGAGATATTGTCGAAGCGTGGTGTTCAGGGTTCTCTTCTTGGCATGGGACAGGAGTTCGTGGCTCGTGTGTTTGAGAGCATCCACGAGGAGAGTGTGCGTCAGCAAATCGAAATTATTAATAAGTAAAAGAAATAACCCCACACTTACAGTGAGGTGATGGGGAAGATAGTATATGAGAATATTAGTTATGGGCGCAGGCAAGATGGGAAGCTTTTTCATCGACCTGCTTAGCTTTGACCATGAGGTTGCCGTGTTTGAGAAGGATGCGAAGCGTATGCGCTTCACATATAACTGTCAGCGTTTTACCAGTTACGAAGAAATAAAGGCTTTTGCACCCGATCTGCTCATCAATGCTGTGACGCTGAAGTACACGATAAGTGTGTTTAAGGAGGTGATTCCTTATCTGCCGAAAGATTGCATCATCAGCGATATTGCCAGTGTAAAGACTGACCTGAAGGAATTCTATGAGTCAACAGGAATGCGCTATGTTTCTACGCACCCTATGTTCGGCCCTACTTTCGCTAATCTCAACCAGCTGTCAGAGGAGAACGCAATCATTATCAGCGAGGGCGACTACATGGGACGTATCTTCTTCAAGGACCTATACCAGAAGCTTGGATTGAATATCTACGAGTATTCGTTTGAGGAACACGATAAGACTGTGGCATATTCTCTTAGTATCCCGTTCGTATCGACATTCGTGTTTGCTGCCGTGATGAAACATCAGGATGCTCCAGGTACGACCTTCAAGCGCCACATGAGAATAGCCAAGGGCGTTCTCAATGAGGATGACTACCTGCTTCAAGAGATACTCTTCAACCCTTATACGCATGATCAGGTGAGCCAGATACGTAGTGAGCTGAAAGAACTACTTGAGATTATCGACAAGAAAGATGCCGATGGCATGAAGGGCTATCTTACGAAAATACGCAATAATGTGCGTAGGGATATTGAGATTAAGAAGTAAGAAGTAAGAGGTAAGAGGTTAGAAGTGAGAGGCTTTTTTTATCATATAGTTGCATTCCTGACTGTTGCAGTGTGGGGTAGCACTTTTGTGTTTACTAAGCTGCTGTTGCTCAGCGGTTTGACGCCTGCGCAGATATTCACGCTACGCTTTTTTATAGCCTATTTGTTGCTGACGGCCTTTGAGATGGCTTTCCGTAGGAAGAAACGTCGCACAAAGCCTCGTTCGTGGACTGATGGACTGATTCTCTTGGGACTTGGCATTACAGGTGGCTCACTCTATTTCCTTTCTGAGAATGAAGCGCTGAAATATACCACTACGACAAACGTATCGTTGATAGTGTGTAGCTGTCCTTTGGCTGCGGCACTGCTCATAGGGCTGTTCTATAAGTCGCAGCGAATGAATCTTAGACAGGTGGCTGGCATGCTGATGGCTGTCTGTGGAGTGACGGCAGTCATACTAAATGGACATTTCGTGCTACATCTGTCGCCACTTGGTGATGCGTTGGCATTGGTGGCAAACCTGTGTTGGGCCGTGTATTCGCTGTTGCTTATACCTGCCAACAAACACTATGATGCATTGTTCGTAACACGTAAGGTGTTCTTCTATGGCCTCTTAACCATGTTGCCATATTTCTGGTGGAGGCCAGACGAACTGCCTACGTTCATGGGCGGCACTTTCGATATGAGTATTCTCATTCAGCCTAATGTGTTGACAAATCTGCTGTTCTTGGGTGTGGTAGCATCGTGCGTGTGCTATCTTGTGTGGACGTGGGTTATGGATAAGCTCGGAGCTGTTGTTGCGACTAACTATGTGTATGTTAATCCGCTCTCTACAATCGTCGTTGCATGGCTTGTACTGAGTGAGCAGATAACGCTTTATTTCATCCTCGGAGCCATACTTATTCTTGTAGGCATGTACCTGGCGGATAAAAAAATGAAGAAAAGATAGCAGTAAATGCCTAAAATGTTGTAACTTTGGCGCAGAATAACTGAAACAGCATTGGAAATATGAAATCTTCTACATGGATTGGTGGCTTCCTTGGTTGGATCCTTCTTGGTCCCTTTGGAGGGCTTATTGGAGCCTTGATTGGTTCGTCATTAGGCAGTGACGATGATGAGCGCAGCTCTTCGCGCCTGTTCTCTGGCGAGAGCGGACATACGGCTGAAGGTAATCGCAATAGTTTCCTTATGTCAATGTTGCTCCTCGCCTCCTATATAATAAAGGCCGACGGACGTATCATGCATTCTGAAATGGAACTGGTGCGTCAGTGGCTACGAGTGAATTTCGGTGATGTGGCAGCCCAACAAGGTGATAATATCCTGCGTCGCTTGTTTGAGACTTCGAGTCAGCGTGGTGAGGAACAGTATCGCAAGAATATTCAGGACGCTTGTCTGCAGATTGCTATGAACATGGAGTATAGCGAGCGTCTTCAACTGCTGAACTTCCTTGTTGCTATTGCTCAGGCCGACGGCTTCGTTGATCAGACGGAGGTCTATGCCTTAAAGGAAATGGCAGGATGGATGCAGCTTCAAGATTCTGAGGTTGACATGATGCTTAACCTTGAGAAAGACGACCTCGAGTCGGCATATAAGGTGCTCGGCCTTACTCCAGATGCTACTGACGACGAGCTACGTCGCGCCTATCGTCGTCTTGCGCTGGAACATCATCCTGACCGTGTGGCTGCCTTGGGAGATGACGTGCGTCGTGCAGCAGAAAAGAAATTCCAGGAAATAAATGCAGCAAAAGAACGTATTTGGAAAGCCAGAGGATTGTAATGAGGTGCTCCTCCACGCTTGCTGTGCACCTTGTTCCTCAGCCATCGTAGAGTGGCTGCTGGCTAACGGCGTGCGCCCAACTATCTTCTATTACAATCCAAATATCTTCCCTCGTGAGGAATACGATATCCGTAAGTACGAGAGTAAACGCTATGCCATGTCGTTGGGAATCCGCTGGATTGACGGTGACTATGACCATAAGCAGTGGCTTGATTGTGTCTGTGGATTGGAAGGCGAACCTGAGCGTGGACAGCGCTGTGAACAGTGCTTTACGTTACGACTTACTGAGGCAGCACGTAAAGCGAAAGAGTTGGGGATAAAATGGTTCGCAACCACACTTGCTTCGTCACGTTGGAAGAGCTTGGATCAGATAGAACGTGCAGGCCGTGTGGCTGAACGGGCCGTTCCTGACACATCGTTTTGGGCCCAGAACTGGAGAAAAGGAGGACTTCAGGAACGGCGCAATCAGTTGCTTCGCGAAAACAATTTCTATAATCAGCAATACTGCGGATGTGAGTTCTCTGCTCGTAATGCTGCTCCTACAAAACCACTTCTTCGTGAACAGATGCGACAGGCTAAGCGTCAGCATCAGACACAGTTGGCTGCATTCTCTGAAGATGTGGTAAACAAACTTCAACAGCATGTTAAGGACTGTCGTACAGTGATGGCATATTGGCCTCTTCCTGATGAAGTGGACATAAAGCCGCTTATCAATTATTTCATTGCTGAAGGTCGTACCGTTTTGTTGCCGAAAGTCATCGATAATGAAAACATGGAACTACGCCGTTACAGCTCACCGGCCGATTTGACTGAAGGCGCTTTCCATATTCAAGAGCCTGTAGGCGAGGCCTTTACGGATAATGATAAGATAGATGTTGCCCTTGTTCCTGGAATGGCTTTCGATGCAGCTGGTCACCGATTAGGAAGAGGTCGCGGATACTACGACCGTTTCCTTTCGGCACATCCAAGTATTCATAAAATTGGCGTTTGTTTCCCATTCCAGCGCGTTGCAGAGGTGCCTATTGAGGAACACGATGTGTGTATGGACGAAGTCATTGGTTGAAAACTCTATTATTTTATCAAATACTTTGCTTTTTCATAGTTTTTCATTACCTTTGCACCCAATTTATAAAAATATAAGAGGTAAATATGTTCGAAAATTTATCAGAAAGACTTGAACGGTCGTTCAAGATACTGAAAGGTGAGGGTAAAATTACCGAGATTAACGTTGCTGAAACACTGAAAGACGTTCGTCGTGCGCTGCTTGATGCCGACGTGAACTATAAGGTTGCCAAGAACTTTACTGACACTGTGAAGCAGAAGGCCATGGGTATGAACGTACTCACGGCAATCAAGCCAAGTCAGCTGATGGTGAAGATTGTTCACGATGAGTTGACAGAGCTTATGGGCGGCAAGGCTACCGAGCTTAAACTTGAGGAGCGCCCGTCAATAATTCTTATGTCTGGTCTGCAAGGTTCTGGTAAGACAACCTTCACTGGTAAGCTGGCAAAATTGCTTAAGGATCGTCAGCACAAGAATCCTTTGCTTGTGGCATGTGACGTTTATCGTCCTGCTGCTATAGAGCAGTTGAAAGTCGTTGCCCAGACCGTAGGCGTTGATGTATATACTGAGGAAGGCAACAAGAATGTTGTCGAGATAGCACAGAACGCTATACGCAAGGCAAAACAGGAAGGTTATAATGTGGTCATTGTCGATACTGCAGGTCGTTTGGCAGTTGATGAACAGATGATGCAGGAGATTGAGACGCTGAAGAAAGCTATCAATCCTGAGGAGACGCTCTTCGTTGTCGACTCGATGACTGGTCAGGATGCTGTTAACACGGCTAAGGAGTTCAATGACCGTTTGGACTTCGATGGCGTGGTACTTACCAAGCTCGATGGTGATACTCGTGGTGGTGCAGCCCTCTCAATACGTACTGTCGTTACGAAGCCAATCATGTTTGTCGGTACTGGCGAGAAGATGGAGGCAATTGACGTGTTCCATCCCGAACGTATGGCAGACCGAATTCTTGGCATGGGCGACGTTGTGTCTCTCGTAGAGCGCGCGCAGATGCAGTTCGATGAGGAAGAAGCTAAGCGCCTGGAGAAGAAAATCCGCAAGAATAAGTTCGACTTCGATGACTTTATGAACCAGATCCAGCAGATAAAGAAGATGGGCAACATCAAGGAATTGGCTGGTATGATTCCCGGTGTAGGCAAGGCTATCAAAGATATTGACATTGATGACAATGCCTTCAAGTCAATCGAGGCTATCATCCAGTCAATGACTCCAAAGGAGCGCGCCAATCCAGACATTATCAATCAGAGTCGTCGCGTGCGCATTGCAAAAGGCTCGGGCACGAAGCTTGATGATGTGAACCGCCTGATGAAGCAGTTCGATCAGACTCGTAAGATGATGAAGATGGTCACTGGCATGGATAAGGGCAAGATGATGCAGATGGCTGCCGCAATGAAGAACATGAGAAAATAGATAATAATATGCAACTGATTGACGGAAAAGCAACGGCAGCTGCTATAAAAGCAGAGATAGCCGAAGAGGTGAAAAAGATTGTGGCAGAAGGAGGAAAACAACCTCATCTGGCAGCAGTTCTCGTGGGACACGATGGCGGTAGCGAAACCTATGTGAAGAATAAAGTGCTCGCTTGTGAAGCATGCGGCTTCAAGTCAACACTGATTCGCTATGAAGACGATGTGACGGAAGAAGAACTCCTGTCCTGTGTGTCGCGATTGAATCGCGATGATGACGTTGACGGCTTTATAGTGCAGTTGCCACTTCCGAAGCATATCAACGAACAGAAGATAATTGAGGCTATTGACTATCACAAAGATGTAGATGGCTTCCATCCCATTAACGTAGGACGCATGGCTATAGGTTTGCCTTGTTTCATCTCTGCAACACCTCTTGGCATAGTAACGCTGCTGAAACGTTATGGCATTGAGACTTCCGGAAAGAAGTGTGTAGTACTTGGACGCTCAAATATCGTAGGTAAGCCCATGGCACAGCTCATGATGCAGAAGCAGTATGGCGATGCCACGGTAACCGTTTGCCACTCTCATTCAAAGACACTGAAAGAGGAATGCCGACAGGCAGACATCATAATAGCTGCAATCGGTAGTCCGGAATTTGTTACTGCCGACATGGTGAAGGATGGTGCAGTGTTAGTTGATGTTGGCACTACACGCGTTCCTGACTCTACTCGCAAGAGCGGTTTCCGCCTCTGTGGTGACGTGAAGTTCGATGAGGTTGCACCTAAGTGCTCGTTTATCACTCCTGTACCTGGTGGGGTAGGACCTATGACTATCTGCTCACTGATGCTCAATACTCTTGCTGCTGGTAAGAAAGAGTATTATAAGTAGTTTAAACTTTATATCTTTGGCTTTGTAAAACAAGATGACAGCTCAGGAGTGGTACCAGAAAGGAAATGAATACCGCAAACAGGGTAATTTCGCAGAGGCAATCAATTGCTATGCTGAAGCATCACGAATTGACCCCGATAGTCCAGCTGCAGAAGCCAAGAAAATGCTTGACGAAATAATGGCGTTCTATTGCAAGGATATGTATAACCCTTGAATAGAACGCCATTGTTCTTTTTATTGCTTTATTGTGGTGCTGCCACTTGGACAGCAGATTTATACCACTTCAATCCCCTGTTCTTCGCAAAGCTTCAGACTCATCTCCTTTAGCTTGAACTTCTGAATCTTTCCTGAGCCGGTCAGCGGGAATTCCTTTATGAAGAACACATACTTTGGAATCTTGTAGCGAGCAATCTTGCCGCGGCAGAAGAGCTGAACGTCTTCGGCTGTCATCGATGCTCCCTCTTCAAGTATGATGAAGGCACCAACGGCCTCGCCATATTTCTTCGATGGCACAGCTGCTACCTGTACGTCGCGTATGCCTGGCATGTGGTAAAGGAACTCCTCAATCTCACGAGGATAGATGTTCTCACCACCGCGGATAATCATATCCTTGATACGACCAGTAATCTTGTAGAAACCCTGCTCATCTTTCACACCTAAGTCGCCAGAGTGCAGATAGCCGTTCTTGTCAATGACTTCAGCTGTAGCCTGAGGATTCTTATAGTAGCCTTTCATAACGTTGAAGCCTTTGCAGCACATCTCACCCTGAACACCGACAGGACACTCCTCGCCTGTCTCTGGATCGAGCACTTTTACATCAACAAATGGGAAGTCGCGCCCTACTGTGGTGCAACGCTGCTCGAAAGTATCGTTAAGACATGTCTGTGTCATGCCAGGCGATGATTCGGTGAGTCCATAAACGCTGGTGATGGTCATGTACATCTTCTCTGACACCTGTCTCATCAGTTCAACAGGGCAGAGACTTCCTGCCATGATGCCTGTTCGCAGACAGCTGAGGTCGAACATGTCGAACATTGGGTGGTTGAGCTCGGCTATGAACATAGTTGGCACACCATATACTGCCGTACACCTTTCTTTATGTATGGAGGCTAGCACTACCAGTGGGTCGAACTTCTCAACCATCACCTCGGTACAGCCATGAGTAAGGCAGTTCATTGTTGCAAGCACCACACCGAAACAGTGGAACAATGGTACGCAGACACAGAGCTTGTCGTCGGCTGTGAAGCCCATGTTCTCTCCTGTAAAGTAACCATCGTTGGCAATGCCGTAATGGGTAAGCATGACGCCCTTGGGGAATCCTGTGGTGCCACTGGTGTACTGCATGTTACATACATCATGGCAGTTGACGTTACGCTTCATCTCGTTCAGAGTGTCATCTTCGATGTTCTGTCCTAAGAGTAGCAGTTCGGCTGTGTTATACATGCCGCGGTACTTCTCCATGCCGATATATACAACGTTCTTCAGGTATGGGAAACGCTCGCTGTTAAGATGGCCGCGTTCGCAGGTTTTCAGCTCTGGCAGCATGGTATAGGTCATGTCAACATAGTTGCAGTCCCATGTGCCATCGGTAATGCAGAGCACTTCCATGTCGGAGTCCTTGCAGAGATACTCCAACTCGTTCTGTTTGTAGTTGGTGTTTACTGTTACAAGTACTGCGCCGATCTTTGCGGTGGCATAGAGGAAAGTGAGCCAGTCTGGCACGTTGGTTGCCCAGATGCCTACATTTGAACCTTTCTTAACACCTATGGATATAAGTCCCTTTGCAAGGTTATCTACGCGCTCGTTGAACTTTGACCATGTAAAACGTAGGTCTCGGTCAGAATAAACTATATACTCTTTGTCGGGAGTAGTCTCAGCCCAATACTCCAGCCACTGACCAAGCGTGCGTTCTGAAAGTGTGTAGCCTGCACTGCCTGTTTCAGCGGGATATGTTCTGTCTGGCAGTGGTCTGCCTGCCATGTCAAGTCTTGCCATTCTTTCTTCTTTTTCGTGATAACGTTATAACGTGATGACGTAATAACAGTGGTGTTAAAATGGAATATAAACGACTGCAAGAATCTTTGCACTCTTGCCTGGTGCGCCATGAACGTGATGATTCACGATGGAATCGTAGAAGATGGAGTCGCCTTCTTTCAGATTGTAGGTGTCCTTGCCATATACAATCTCTACTTCGCCCTGCATGACATAGATGAACTCCTCGCCTTCGTGAGCAGACAGTTGAAACTCAGGACTATCTTCGGGGTTGATGTCAATAACAAATGGTTCCATATGTCTGCCTGCTTTCTGTTGTGCCAATGGGTGGTATTCCATGTGCTTGCGGGCATCGTTGGCTCCATTGCTGAAGCTTATGCTGCTGTCTTTTTCGCGGTCAGCAGCTCTGCACACCACGGGACCAAGTTCGTCGCTGTCGTCAAGGAAAGTGCCTAGCCGTACGCCTAAAGCTCTTGCAACTTTGATTAACGGTCCTAACGAAGGTAGGTTCTCGTCGTTCTCAATAGAGTTGATTTGTTCGACTGACAATCCGCTGCGCTCTGCAATTTCCTCAATTGAGAGACCCTTTGATTCTCTGAATCCCTTGATCTTGTGTCCTACGATTGTGTTGTTGTGCATACAAGTAAAATTTAATGAAAAGTTTCCTGATTAAAAAACGATGGCAAAAGTACTAAATTGTGAAGAATAAACGGTGAGTTTTTTGAAAATTAACAAAAAAAGAGTGTAAAAACTGACATATTGATAGTTTGTTGTTCTTACAAGTGTACTGAATAGAGCATTTTTTCCATTAATTCCTTTGGCGTTTCGAATTAAATTACTACTTTTGCCTTGCTTTTTTAAAAGACATTCCTTTAATTAAATATATTATGGCAAAATTAAAAGGCGCTATTGTTATTGATACCGCTCGCTGTAAAGGCTGTGTTCTTTGCGTCAAGGCATGTCCTCAGGACGTTATAGCTCTTTCAGGGAAGGTAAATGTTCATGGTTATCCTTATGTTGAGGCTGTGAATCAAGAGAGTTGTGTCGGTTGCGCGTCATGCGGCATTGTGTGCCCAGACGGGTGTATAACAGTTTATCGTAAGAAGATTGAGTAATATGGCAGAACAAAAGATTTCCGACAACAAGGAGAAACAAGAGGTTGTGTTAATGAAGGGTAACGAGGCAATAGCCCGAGCTGCTATTCGTTGTGGTGTGGATGGCTATTTCGGCTATCCCATTACCCCTCAGAGTGAAGTGATTGAGACGTTGGCTGAGTTGAAGCCCTGGGAGACGACTGGTATGCAGGTCGTTCAGGCTGAGAGTGAGCTGGCATCTATATATATGGTATATGGCGCTGCTGGTGCTGGCAAGAAGGCTATGACGTCTTCGTCAAGCCCTGGCGTGGCTCTGATGCAGGAGGGTATTACCTATATGGCAGGAGCTGAACTGCCTGGCGTGTTTGTTAATGTTCAGCGTGGCGGCCCTGGCTTGGGCACTATCCAGCCTTCACAGGGTGACTATTTCCAGGCAACACGTGGCGGTGGTAATGGTGACTATAATGTCATTGTGTTGGCACCAGCTTCTGTTCAGGAAATGGCCGATTTCGTTGACTTGGCTTTTGAGCTTGCATTCAAATATCGTAACCCGGCAATGATTCTTTCTGATGGCGTTATCGGCCAGATGATGGAGAAAGTCGTTCTTCCTCCGTTTAAGCCACGTCGTACCGACGAAGAAGTTATTGAGCAGTGCCCATGGGCTTCTACTGGTAAGAAGAAAGGCCAGACAAGACGTGTCATTACCTCTCTTGAACTGAAGCCAGAAGAGATGGAGAAACGTAACTTGGCATTGCAGGAGAAATATCGCAAGATTAAGGATAATGAAGTGCGCTTTGAAACACAGCAGTGTGACGATGCCGAATATCTGATTGTTGCTTTCGGCTCTGCTGCACGTATTGCTGAGAAAGCTATCGAGATTGCTCGTGAAGAAGGTCTGAAGGTAGGCCTCTTCCGTCCTATTACATTGTGGCCTTTCCCTGAAAAGGAGATAGCAGCTATGGCAAAAGGAAAGAAAGGCGTGCTCGTTGCAGAGATTAATGCAGGCCAGATGGTTCAGGATGTGCGCTTGGCAATCAACGGCGCTGTTCCTGTAGAACAGTTCGGACGTTTAGGCGGAATAGTCCCAGAGCCTGAGGAGATCGTTGGTGCACTGCGTTCAAAGTTAATGAATAAGTAATGTAATTATAATTACTAATTCCACATTATTAATTATAAGATTATGGAAGCAAAAGATATTATTTCACAGGAAAACTTGGTGTATAAAAAGCCAACGCTCCTTAACGATACAAATATGCACTATTGTCCTGGCTGCTCTCATGGCGTGGTGCATAAGCTTGTAGCTGAAGTTATAGAGGAAATGGGCATGGAGGAGAAGGCTATAGGCGTTAGTCCTGTAGGTTGCGCCGTCTTCGCGTACAATTATATAGATATAGACTGGCAGGAGGCTGCCCATGGTCGTGCTCCCGCTATTGCAACTGGCATTAAGCGCTGCTGGCCTGACCGTCTGGTGTTTACTTATCAGGGCGATGGCGACCTTGCTTGTATAGGTACTTGTGAGACTATTCATGCTCTGAACCGTGGTGAAAACATCGTTATCATCTTTGTTAACAATGCAATCTACGGCATGACTGGTGGACAGATGGCACCAACTACTCTGATTGGTCAGAAGACATCAACATGTCCTTATGGTCGCGACCCACAGATTCATGGTTATCCACTGAAGATGGCTGATATTGCAGCACAGCTTGAAGGTACATGCTTTGTTACACGTCAGTCGGTAGAGTCTGTTGCATCTATAAACAAGGCAAAGAAAGCACTGAAGAAAGCTTTTCAGGCTTCAATGGAGGGCAAAGGCTCTTCGTTGGTTGAGTTCGTTTCAACATGTAACAGCGGTTGGAAACTGACACCTGTACAGGCAAACGAGTGGATGAAAGAAAACATGTTCCCCTTCTATCCTAAAGGTGACCTTAAAGACACTACGGGACTTTAAAGAGAAATGTGAATAGCGAAAACTGAATAGTTATGAAAAAAGAAATAATCATCGCAGGATTTGGAGGTCAGGGCGTGCTCTCAATGGGTAAGATTCTCGCCTACTCAGGACTGATGGAAGATAAGGAAGTGACATGGATGCCTGCCTATGGACCTGAGCAGCGCGGAGGTACAGCCAATGTGACTGTCATTGTGAGTGACCAGCGCATTTCATCGCCTATACTCAGTAAATATGATATAGCCATTGTGCTTAATCAGCCATCATTGGAGAAATTCGAGCCGAAGCTGAAACCTGGTGGAATACTCATCTATGACAGCTATGGCATAATTAATCCACCCACGCGCAGTGACATTACAATCTATAAGATTGATGCCATGGACAAGGCAGCGGAGATGAAGAACGGAAAGGTCTTCAACATGATTGTGCTGGGCGGACTATTGAAGGTTGCTCCGGTGGTGGGATTTGGCGGCGTGGAAAAAGCATTGTATAAGACATTGCCTGAGCGTCACCATGCTATGATTCCTCTGAACATGCAGGCTTTGGAGGAAGGTGGAAAGATTATAGAACAAGTGAAGTAATATGATATGAAGGCTCTGATAGCCGTTATATTGTTAATGATTTTAAGCCCGAAAACTGCTGAAGCTCAGCAGTTTCAGGCTTCTTTGTCACATTACTCCACAGATGAGGGCCTGGCATCCAATGCTATATCAAAGATAAAGCAGGATGACTATGGTTTCATTTGGCTTTCAACATGGAATGGTCTTTCGCGATTCGATGGTTATAACTTCTATAACTATCAGACCGGTGCTGGAAGCAGAATACCCAAACTTCATAACCGTATTCTTGATATGGTCATTGACACTCAGCAGAACGTCTGGATGCGCATGTATGATGGGCGCGTTTTCGTCGTAAAGCGTTCTACTGACATGATTGTCAATGCTTTTGAGAATATAATGACCAGCGAGGAGGCTTTTACCAGTCATCCGCTGATGGTTACAAGTTCTGGTGATGTTTTGGTAAATGTTGATGGGGTGGGGCTGTATAAGTTGCGCATGGAGCAGAATGGAATACAGTCACAGCTTATCACTACGGGTAATCTTGTGGTGACATCGATGGCAGAAGGCTATCAGAACGATATATGGCTCGGAACCGACAAAGGTGTTCATCGAATGGACATGTCAAACCTTACCATTGAGCGTAAGGGCTTGTTCCTTGATGAAGAGATTTGTATTCTTTACTCAAACGGATATAACATATACGTTGGTACGGAATCGGGTAAGATAATGTCATTCTCCTATGGCCAGGATACCAAAGTCCTTCATATCGGAGACCAGCGTATAACAGGACTGTTCGTCGATAGTCACGGAGTCGTTTGGTATTCAGATAATCGTGAGGGCGTGCATCGTATTTTGCCGGATACGTCAGATGAGAAAACATTCACTCAGCGTGTGACAGTTCCAGACTATGATGGTCAGGGTGGCGAGTTCGATGAGGTTAATGGCGTGGTATGGATTCGCTTGAACAAAGGCGGATACGGCTATTACAATAGGGAAAAAGACGAAGTTGAATATTTTCATAACGACCCGAGTAACCCTTGGAATCTGTCGAACACCGTCAATGCACGGCTGGAACTTAGTGAGGGTGTCATATGGGAGTCTACTAGCCGTAGAGGATTGGAAAAACTCGAGATCCAGAAAAACACTATTGAGCGCTTGCAGATAAACCCCAATGAAGAAGCGTCTCTGACAAATGAGATACGAGCCATGGCTTTTGACTCACATCGTCAGAACCTTCTCATCGCAAACAAGGCAGGTGAGTTGTATATTAAGCGTGCCAATGGCGAGACAATCATGGTTAACAAAAATTCCGACGGTAGTCCACTCGGGCGTATCTATGGAATCTATGTTGACAGTAAAGACAATTACTGGCTTTGCTCTAAGGGTAACGGACTCTATAAGTTTACTCCAAATGCACAATGTGACCATTTCACTATTGAGAACTATAGACACGGAAGCAATGAGTATTCCATTGCTAATGATAATATATATAATTGTGTCGAGGATGGTGAAGGTAATATGTGGATTGCTTCATACGGTGGCGGTGTAAATATCATGACGCGTGGAAAGGATGGTAAAACACGTTTTATCCATAGCGGAAACGTTATGCACAGGTATCCTTTCAACTCTCACAAAAAGGTTCGTTGTGTGGCAAAGGGACCTGACGGCAATATTTGGGTAGGTACTACCGACGGCATACTTATAATGTCTTACAAGAACAATAAGATATCTATTGAACAGGTAAAGCCATCAGAAGAAGAGCCGTCTAAGATATTGATGTCAAACGACATTGTATGTCTTGCACTCGATCGCCAGGGTGATATGTGGGTAGGAACTAATGGTGGCGGTATAGCTCATACATTGGGAAAGGATAGTAAGGGCTACTGGCTTTTTGAAAACTTTGGCTCTGCTGATGGACTTCCTAATGAAGAGATACGTGGAATGACTTTTGATGACAGAGGTAACGTGTGGTTCTCAACAGATCATGTGCTCTGCTCTTTCGATACCAGCAAGCGCATATTTACAACTTTCTCCAGTCTTGATGGCGTTGATGAGACGGTCTGTTCTGAGGGTGCTGCCGTGTGCATGCCAAGTGGCAATGTGCTATTTGGTACTGTGAATGGCTACTATGTCGTTGACCGTTCAAAGCTGGTGGCAAGTACGGGAAACGTTCTGAAGCTGCGTATAACAGATTTCTACGTTAATGATGAGCTACAGAGTCCACGACTGACAGATTTGTTTGACTATTACGTGCCAGAAAGCAAGAAGGTTGTCTTGCCAAATCATAGTTCATTCTTTGCCTTCCGTTTTGCGTCGCTAAACTATCAACTTCAGCATCGCGTACACTACCAGTATATGCTTGACGGATATGACAAGGAATGGCAGAATGCCGACCGTAATCGTATAGCTTCTTATGGCGACCTGCCTACTGGATGCTATCGCTTTAAGGTGAAAGCATTCTTGTTGGAGTCACCCGATAAGTTTGACATGCGCGAGATAGAAGTGGAAGTGCCTCCTTACTTCCTCCTTTCAACCAGTGCTATATGGCTTTACATGGCAGCGTTCATGGCGTTTGGCATATGGTTACTATTCTGGCGTCAGAAGATTCTTGAAGAAGAAGAGAAAATGCGAGTACTACGTGAGGGACCACGTCGTCAGCGCCAGCTGGATGAGACAGACGATTTCCTTATTTTCCTTAACGACTATCTTAATCTGCACTTCTCTGATCCCATGCTGTCTGTGGATGATATGGTCGTTGCTGCAGATATGCCTGAAGATAAGTTCGTGCTGCAACTTCGTCGCAGTTCGGGCATGTCTCCTAAGGAATATGTGTCTGAGTACAGAATCAAAAAGGCGATGACTATGCTTGAGACAACAGCTGACGAGATTGCCATCGTCGCTTATGGCTGTGGCTATTTAGATGTGGCAGCTTTCAACCGTCAGTTTAAGGCACGCACAGGTGTTATGCCTTCAAGGTATAGAGACATGCATAAGGCATAATAGCCCGAAAAAAGAAACTACTCGCGTTCGAAAAAAAAAGAAAGAATTCTTGTTTTTGTGCTCACTAAATCGTACCTTTGCAGTCAAATTCATAGGGGACGTATCGGTTAGATTGGGATACTCATCAATTAACGCTTGAAAACCGGGCAGTCTTCTCTTGTCAATGGCGGGCCATGCGCCGAATAAGCGTAGCATTTTCATGCCGATGGATTACAAAGACGGAGAGCACCCACAACCTGTGATAAAGGAGTTTTCATCACATCACCTGTGCGTCCCCGTTTTTTTCTTTTCAAAATATTTTTGTTATGTTTTCTGGTATTATTGAAGAGTTCGCAACTGTCTTGGCTATTGATAAAGATAGGGAAAATATTGATTTCACTCTCACTTGTTCGTTTGTCGATGAACTTTCTATCGATCAGAGCGTGGCACATAATGGCGTATGCCTCACCGTGGTAAGCACTTCTCCTGCAACAGCTGAAAAGCCTGCTTCCTATGTTGTTACTGCCATGAAAGAGACACTCGACCGTTCGAATCTTGGACTTCTTAAAGTAGGCGACAAGGTCAATGTTGAGCGTTCTATGCTTATGAATGGCCGTCTTGACGGACACATCGTCCAGGGACATGTGGATCAGACAGCCACATGTGTTGACATGCAGGATGCTGATGGCTCAACTTATTTTACGTTTAAGTATGCTTTCGATGCTGAAATGGCCCGTCATGGCTATTTTACTGTTGATAAAGGTTCTGTCACAGTCAATGGCGTTTCACTCACTGTTTGCCGTCCTACGCGTGACACATTCCAGGTTGCAATCATTCCCTATACTTTTGAGCATACCAATTTCTGTGATATAAAGGTTGGCACAGTCGTTAATATTGAGTTCGATATTATCGGTAAGTATATTGCACGCATGCAACAATTGTAGTACCGCGGTTAATGGATATTAAGGAGTTATTGACGCTCTATGCCAGCAAGCCTCAGGCAAAGGCATTTCTAAAGCAGCTTCAAAAGAACCAGCAGCAACTGGCTCTTGATGGTTTGCATGCTTCTTCGAAGGCACTCTTCTTTGCAAGCATAGCCCAGCAGAACACTCGTACAATGGTGTTTGTGCTGAATGATGTGGAGGATGCCGGCTATTTCTATCATGACCTCACTCAGTTGATTGGCGATGAGAGAGCACTCTTCTTTCCCTCGTCCTATCGCCGTGCAATAAAATATGCCCAGAAGGATGCCCCAAGTGAGATTCTCCGTACTGAGGTTTTGACAAAACTCCGTTCCAAACAGCCGCTTTTCATTGTTACTCATCCTGAGGCTTTGGCTGAGATGGTCATCAATAAGAAGCAGCTTGATGACCGCATGCTCAATCTTCAGCAAGGTCAGACCGTTAGCGTGGATGCTCTTGTACGCCAGTTGCGTGAATTTGGATTCATAGAGGTTGACTATGTCTATGAGCCTGGCCAGTTCTCATTGCGTGGTAGCATACTCGACGTGTTCTCTTTCAGTCACGAATATCCATTCCGTATAGATTTCTTTGGCGATGATATAGATTCTATCCGCACCTTCGAGGTGGAAGACCAACTCTCACGTGAGCGTTGCCAGCAGGTGAGCATCGTTCCTGAGCTATCGACTGTCGAGGAGAAAGAGTCGCTCCTTCGCTTCTTGCCATCCGATGCAGTGATGGTATATAATAATTATATGTTCGCGCGCGATGTCATAGAGCGTACCTATCGTGAAGGCTTCTCTACGCAGGCATTAACAGAGCGTATGGAAGGTGCTACCGAGATGGAACGCAAGGAGATAGAGCGCGAGATGCAGCGTGACTCTCAGATTCTCACTGCTTCTCAGTTTGAGCGTGATGCCCAGCCGTTTACATCAGTTCATCTTTCTTCGGATGGTAATGTGCGACGTGCTGTCATAACGTTCCGCACACAGCCTCAGCCACTCTTCCACAAGAATTTCGAGCTGTTGGCAAAGACCATAGAAGACTATCATCTGCAAGGCTATAAGATATTTGTTTTGGCCGACAGTCAGAAGCAGATAGAACGCCTACACTCCATATTGGAAGAGGACAAGGAACTTAGAGTGTCTTCCTCTGTTATTGATGGCGTAAACAAAACTCTTCACGAAGGCTTTGTCGATGAAGACCTTCGAGTCTGTTGCTTCACCGACCATCAGATATTCGACCGCTTCCACAAGTATAATCTAAAGAGCGATAAAGCGCGTGGCGGTAAGGTTGCGCTGACGCTGAAAGAGATACAGCAGTTCGAGATTGGCGACTATGTGGTACATGTGGACCACGGCATAGGCAAGTTCATGGGTCTTGTCCGCATGCCAATTACTCAGAATAATCCTAGTGCTCAGAATAGTCAGAATGCTCCTGGCTTCCAGGAGATGATAAAGATTCAGTATCAGCATGGCGACTCTATCTACGTGTCCATCCATTCGCTTTATAAAGTGTCGAAGTATAAGGCTCAGGATACAGGACAGCCTCCACGAATGTCGTTCCTTGGTACAGGTCAGTGGGAGCGTCTTAAGGAGCGCACGAAGAAGCACATCAAAGATATTGCACGTGACCTCATACGCCTATACTCAAAGCGTCGCACACAGCGCGGCTTCGCATTCAGCCATGACACATATCTACAGCACGAGCTTGAGGCATCGTTCCTCTATGAAGACACTCCCGACCAGCTGAAGGCAACCCAGGAGGTTAAGGCCGATATGGAAATGGCGCGTCCCATGGATCGTCTGGTCTGTGGCGATGTGGGTTTTGGCAAGACTGAGGTAGCTGTTCGTGCGGCATTCAAGGCCGCTGTCGATGGCAAACAGGTGGCAGTCCTCGTTCCTACGACGGTGCTTGCTTACCAGCATTTCCGTACGTTCAGTAGCCGACTCAAGGACATGCCTGTGCGAGTGGATTATATCACTCGGGCTCGTACGGCTAAGCAGACCACGGCCTTGCTTAAGGAACTTGAAGAAGGAAAGATTGATATACTCATTGGAACTCAGAAACTTGTAGGCAAGAATGTTAAGTTCAAGGATTTAGGTTTGCTCATCATCGATGAAGAGCAGAAGTTCGGTGTCTCTGCCAAAGAGAAACTTCGTCATATGAAGACCAATGTTGACACACTCACGATGTCAGCAACGCCAATACCTCGAACACTCCAGTTCTCACTGATGGGTGCACGCGACATGAGCGTCATACAGACACCGCCCCCAAACCGTTATCCCATTCAGACGGAGATACACACATTCTCTCCAGAGATTATCGTCGATGCCATCAACTTCGAGATGTCACGCAATGGACAGGTCTATTTCGTTAACAATCGCATCAGCGACCTAACTAATCTTGCTGAGGTCATACATAAATATATACCCGACTGCCGTGTGGCGATAGGTCATGGACAGATGAAGCCCGATGAGCTTGAGCGTATAGTGCTCGACTTCTCCAACTATGACTATGATGTGCTGCTCTCCACAACAATCGTTGAGAACGGTATTGATATTCCAAATGCCAACACCATAATTATTAATGGTGCTCATAACTTCGGACTCTCTGACCTCCATCAGATGCGAGGTCGTGTGGGACGTGGCAACCGTAAGGCGTTCTGCTATCTTCTGGCTCCACCGTTGTCGGCCCTTCCTCAAGACTCGCGTTGTCGCCTTGAGGCGCTTGAGAGCTTCAGTGGCTTGGGCTCAGGAATAAACATTGCCATGCAGGATCTTGATATCCGTGGTGCAGGAAATCTTCTTGGCGCTGAACAAAGTGGCTTCATCTCCGACCTTGGTTACGAGACCTATCAGAAAATTCTCAATGAGGCTATGGCGGAGTTGAGAAATGAGACCTCTCCCGACCTCCCCGAAGGGAAGGAGGGGCTAGCGCACGCTGGTGTCTCAGGAGAAAAAACACAAACAGGTTCTGCATGGGACTCCTCCCCTTTGGGGAGGCTGGGAGAGGTCTTGTTTGTCTCCGACTGTACCCTTGAGTCTGACCTTGAGATGTATTTCCCTGACCAGTATGTGCCGAGCGACTCCGAACGAATGCTTCTATATCGCGAACTCGATAACATGCGCGACGACAAGGAACTCGATGCCTATCGCGAAAGACTGAAGGACCGTTTTGGCCCCATCCCTCATGTGGCAGAAGAACTATTGCAGGTGGTTCGTCTTCGTCGTATGGGCATGAAGCTTGGCTGCGAGAAGATCATGCTTAAGCAGGGACGCATGTTCATGTTCTTTGTTAGCAATGACCGCAGTCCGTTCTATCAGAGTGAGGCCTTCGGACGCGTGCTTGACTTTATCGGGCGCAATGTGCGTCGTTGTAACCTTCGCGACCAGCAGGGTAAGCGCTCTATGATAGTTACCGAAGTGCCAACTGTTGAAGAGGCTGTTAAGGTTCTTCAGGGCATTTTGGGATAAGTGTTTTGTTTGCCTTCCTTGTGGTCTGATAGTGCCTTTTTTATCGTCTTTCTGTCATTTTGTCTGTATTGTCTGTCAATTTGTCTGCCTTTTTTACATTGGCATCGATGTTGCATAATTGTTAGTGAGCGACGATAAGAAGCTCACAAACGAAACGACAAGTTAAACCAATAAAAAAATAAACATTAGGAGGACAAAATTATGATGACACCAATGATGAGACGTAACGCAGCTTGGCTGCCCAGTGTATTCAACGATTTGTTTGACACTGATTTCATGCCGAAGGCAAATGCCACAGCACCTGCTATTAACGTTAAGGAGACTGATAAGGCCTATACCGTAGAACTGGCAGCACCAGGAATGACGAAGGAAGACTTCAACGTTCATATCAACGACGAGGGTAACCTCATCATCAAGATGGAGAAGAAGCAGGAACAGAAAGAGGAAGACAAGAGCTCTCGCTACCTGCGCCGTGAATTCTCTTACACTAAGTTCGAACAGACGCTTATCTTGCCTGACGACGTAAAGAAGGAAGATATTGCTGCTCGTGTTGAGAATGGCGTGCTGACTGTAGAACTGCCTAAGATCGTAGAAGAGAAGGCGAAGGTGAGCCGTCAGATTGAGATTGGATAACCACAAATAGATGATGAAAGGAGACTCTGCCTTTCGTTGGCAGAGAGTAGAGATGCCGACCCGCAAACCGTGGGTTGGCATTTTTTTGTTCATTTTATTTTGCAGAGTTCGTTTTTCTTTTTACCTTTGCGCTTTACTAGTTTAGTAAGAACAACAAAAGTGTTTAGTAAGAACGCTCTGAGTGTTTGGTAAGAACGCTTCGAGCATTTAGTAAGAAAAGAAAAAAACTCTAATAATATGAATATCGCAATTGTAGGAACAGGTTATGTAGGATTGGTCAGCGGAACATGTTTCGCTGAGATGGGTGCTCATGTCACTTGTGTTGATGTCGATGCACAGAAGATTGAAAAGCTGAAAAACGGCATCATGCCAATCTATGAGCCGGGACTGGAAGAGCTTGTCAAGCGTAATGTTGAGTTCGAACGCCTCAGCTTCACTACCGACCTGACTGAAGTTCTTAATGATGTAGAGGTCGTCTTCTCAGCAGTAGGCACGCCTCCAGATGAGGATGGTAGCGCAGACCTCAAATATGTGCTGGCAGTAGCTCGCCAGTTTGGTCAGAACATAAATAAATATACCATACTTGTCACTAAGTCAACCGTTCCTGTGGGAACAGCCAAGAAGGTTAAGGCTGTCATTCAGGAAGAACTGAAGAAGCGTGGCGTAGATGTTCCTTTCGATGTTGCCAGCAACCCAGAGTTTCTCAAGGAAGGTGCTGCTATCAAGGACTTTATGTCGCCAGACCGTGTTGTCGTGGGTACAGAGTCTGAGAAGGCAAAAGAGGTGATGACCCGCCTCTACAAGCCGTTCCTTATCAATAATTTCCGTGTTATCTTCATGGACATTCCTTCAGCCGAGATGACTAAGTATGCTGCCAATGCTATGCTTGCCACTCGTATCTCGTTCATGAACGACATTGCCAACCTCTGTGAGCGCGTAGGTGCCAATGTTGACAGCGTGCGCAAAGGCATAGGCACGGATAGTCGCATTGGCTCTAAGTTCCTCTATGCAGGCTGTGGCTATGGTGGCAGCTGCTTCCCTAAGGATGTCAAGGCACTCATGCATACTGGCATCGATGCCGGCTATCACATGGAAGTCATCGAGGCTGTAGAGCGTGTCAACGAGAAACAGAAGTCTGTCGTCTATGACAAGATAATAAAGGTTGCTGGCTCTGTGAAAGGCAAGACTGTTGCCATAATCGGACTTAGCTTTAAGCCTGAGACTGACGATATGCGCGAGGCTCCGGCCCTTGTCGTTATTGACCGTCTGCTCAAGGATGGTGCAACAATCCGTGTCTTTGACCCAGTAGCTATGGACGAGTGTAAGCGTCGCATTGGCGATAGTGTCACCTATTGCAAGAATATGTATGATGCTGCAGATGGTGCCGATGTCTTTGCCCTTATGACAGAGTGGCGCCAGTTCCGCATGCCGTCATGGAACGTCATTCAGAAAGTCATGAACGGAAACATCGTTGTCGATGGACGTAACATCTACGATCGAGCCGAACTCGAAGATTACGGCTTCGTATATACTAGAATAGGCGAGAAATAGTTCATTTATCAATTCTCAATTCTCAACTCTCCACATGCCACTCTATCCGTTACTTTTCGAACCAAATCTCCACACCGTTGTGTGGGGCGGCAATCAGTTACGCCCCTATAAAGGATTAACTCCCACTGAAGAGCCCATTGGCGAAAGTTGGGAGGTTAGTGCCGTGCCATCGAGCACAAGCATCGTGAGCAATGGCTTCTGGAAGGGTAGGAATCTCGTTTCAGTCATCAGCGAGATGCCTGTTGAAATCCTTGGCGAAGCTGTGGCAAGACAGTATGACAACCAGCTGCCACTATTGGTGAAGTTCATCGATGCCAAGCGCGACCTCAGCATACAGGTCCATCCCAACGACGAGATGGCACACCGCGTTCATGGCAAGATGGGCAAGTCAGAGATGTGGTATGTCATCAAGGCCGAGCCAGGCAGCTATCTCTATGCCGGCTTCAAAGACCAGATAACTCCTGATGAGTATCAGCGCCGAGTGTCCGATGGCACCATTACTGATGTGCTCGCCCGTCATGAGGTGAAGTCTGGCGATGTCTTTTATATTCCAGCCGGACGTGTTCATGCCATCTGTGGCGGCATAATGCTTGCCGAGGTTCAGCAGTCGTCCGATGTCACCTATCGCATCTTCGACTATAACCGTCCTGGCATGGACGGCAAGCCTCGCGAGCTCCACACCGAGCTGGCTGCTCAGGCGTTAGACTATCATGTGGAGCGTGAATATCGCACAGTCTATCAGGATGAGGCCGACCGTGCCGTTCAGATTATTGATTCACCTTATTTCGACGTGCGTGTGACAGAGATGACAGCCCCGTTCCATCGTAACCTGAAGAAGTACGACAGCTTCATTATCATGATGTGTATCGAGGGCGACTGTAAACTCCGAATCCGTGAAACTGGCTGTGAGGTATTAATAAAAGCAGGTAACAGTTGCCTGATACCTGCTTCCATTGCCGACTACGACGTCTTTCCTCTGAACTCTCGTTCCATTGTCCTCGACGCATTCATCGACAACATGGATCGCTCTCTCTCCAGCCTTGTCACTCGCTTCCTGCACATCACTAATAAATAAAGGAGCAGTAGAATAATATAACCGTTCTCGTTTTTCCTAATAATGTGTAAAAGTTCAAGCAAGATGTTTGTTATTTACAAATCCTTCGTATCTTTGCAAATATATATTGATAATTGAAAATGGCTAAACCTAAGCAATCAGAGATAAAGAAGGCCGCACAGAAGTTTGTTGCGGAATGGAAGAACCGAGGCAAGGAAGACAAGGACTACACAGAGTTCTGGGAAGACCTACTTGAAGATGTATTTGGCGTACCCAAAGCGCGCAAGGAGATTGAACCCCAATCGAAAGTAAAATTTGAGGGTACCACAAAACGCATTGATATACGTGTTAAAACATCAAAGGTTGTCATTGAGCAGAAAAGTAATGACGTTAATCTTGATGCGAAACAGAAACAGAGTGGTAAGGATGCAAATGGTAATCCTTTGGAACTTACTCCGATGGATCAGGCAATTCGCTATTATAATAATTTGGACACGCCAGACCAAGGTCGTTACGTAATTGCCTGTAACTTTAAAGAGTTCCGCATTTGGGACAGCTATCATAAAAATGCACCTCAGCGTAGGATTCTTCTTGAGGAGTTGCCGTTACGCTGGCGCGAATTGAAATTCTTGATTGAACCATACCGTCCAGAAGGTTTTGTAGACGAAAAGCGTGAAGAGCGTGTTTCGAGTACTGCCAGTGAATTCATTCGTAATCTTTATGATACCATTTATGCAAGCAAGAAAGAGTGGACTAAGAACGAACTACAATCATTGAATATGTTCTGTGTCCGCATTGTATTCTGCTTGTTTGCAGAAGATGCTGGTATCTTCGATGACGGTCAGTTCCGTACATTCTTAGATAAGTTTAATGCCAAAGACCTTAGCAAGAAATTCGATGCGCTGTTCTTTTGGCTCGACATGACCGACCCTAAACGCCGTGAGTATTACAAACTTGCTGATGTGGAAGTTCAGCAGTTCCCATATGTGGATGGTGGCCTCTTCAACAATGCTGATCTATACGAAACACCTGCCATCAACAAAGCAGCTTTCGATATATTAAAAAGTGCTTGGGACTTGAAGTTGAAGGACACTGATGAGACTTTTGACTGGAGTGAGATTTCACCCACCAACTTCGGCTGCATCTTTGAAAGTACTGTAGACAGCGAGGTGCGTGAATCAGGCGGTATGCACTACACAACCCCTTCAAACATCCATCGGGTAATAGACCCGCTGTTTATGGATGACTTGAAGGAAGAACTTGAGCACATTATTGCCTTACCAATCGATACCAAAGGCCAGAAGGATGTAAAGTACGCTAAGCTTGAGGCTTTCCGAGACCGATTGTCTTCTATGCGATTCCTCGATCCTGCTTGCGGAAGTGGCAACTTCTTGACCGAAACCTACAAATCTCTGCACACTCTTGAATTGTTAGCCATAGAAAGTGAGCTTGAGTTCCGCCACGATGCCATTATGGAGAATCAAGACCCTTGCAAGGTTCGCATGGGTCAATTCTTCGGTATTGAGATTGACCATTTTGCAGCCTCAGTTGCTCGTGCTTCGCTGTGGATTGCCGAATGTCAATTGATACAGGAGACTAAAAAGGTGTTGCATTGCAACATAGACCCACTGCCATTGGAAAAGAATACCAATGTGATTCAGGCAGATGCGTTGATCGTAGATTGGAACGAAGTGCTGAAGCGCAAGTCAACTACAGAGACCTATATTATAGGTAATCCACCATTCCAAGGTGCAAAGAAGATGAACGATGAGCAGAAAGTAAGTCTTCGACATGCTATGCCAAGCCGTCTTCCTGATGGAAATAAACTATGGGATAAACAGGGCAAACTTGACTTCGTTTGTGCATGGTATGCAAAAGCTGCAGAATACATGGAAGGCAAGAAGAATACCACTGCGGCTTTCGTTTCTACTAATAGTATTGTTCAGGGAGATTTGGAAGCCCCCTTATGGTATCCGCTAATGTCTCATTATAATCTTCAAATACTATTTGCGTGGCGATCGTTCAAATGGTACAATGAAGCAGACAAAATGGCTCAGGTTTTCTGTGTCATTGTGGGATTCTACTTAAACAAACGCAAAAGGACGGTTTCTCACAGGATTTTTGAAGAAGGTAAAGATGTTATTGTTGCAGACAATATAAATGGCTATCTGCTCAATGCTGAGAATCTGTTTGTTTGGGATAGGACAAAAGCATTAAGCAATATTCCAGAGATGGTTTCAGGTAACAAACCAATCGATGATGGAAACTATCTATTTAGGGAGGATGATATGCGGGATTTCGTAAAGAACGAACCTGCCTCTGAAAAATACTTTCATCCTTGGTATGGCTCGGAGGAATTCATAAATCGTCGCCCTCGCTATTGTCTATGGCTTGGCGACTGTTCGCCCAATGAATTGGCAGATATGCCACTCTCCAGAAAACGCGTTGAAGCGGTACAGGAATATAGGAAGAAACAAGGTTATGATGAGACAACACAATTGTATCAGAAACCACGTCGCTTCCATGTAGAAGTCATGCCTAAAAGCGATTATATCGTTATACCTTCCGTTTCATCAAAGAATAGACAGTATGTACCAATGGGTTATCTTGCGCCCAATGATATGGCAAGCAATTTGGTTTTAGTGATACCTGATGGCTCACTTTTTACATTAGGGGTGCTAATGTCACGTATTCACATGGCATGGATGAGGATAGTTTGTGGAAGGATGAAAGAAGACTATCGATACACCAAAGGAATTGTATATAATAATTTCCCATGGCCGTCAGTCACTGAAGAACAGAAATATGTTATAACTCAGGCAACTCAGCGCATACTTGATGTCAGGAATAAGTATGCCAACTCAACCTTTGAGCAACTATATAACTCAAGTCTAATGCCTGACGACTTGATAGATGCTCATGAAGAGAATAATCGTGCCGTAGCAGCCATCTATGCTCAATATGGCATCAATCTTAATATGACGGACGAAGAGATTGCAATCATTCTTATGCGTGTTTGTACAAAACTTGCAGCTCCTAAGCCTAAGAAGAGAAAAAAGCTCGGGAGTAAGAAAATAGCGAAGAAATAACCTATGTGAAATAACCAATCAAGACAAAATCGTACTTACAAGAAAATCTCTTATACATACCCACTAATGATAGTGGTTTGATTGATATACTTCTAAATAATGTGGGCTCGATGATTATTTGTTATTCTCATCGAACCCACATTGTTCTATAGTTTGTTTGATGCGATTCTTGTGATAATTTTTTCTCCAGTATTGCTATTGGTAAGGACCCATACAAAGTCTTTGTTTAGAGCTTTCAACGCAATGTGTATCTCACTCATTGGTATATCACTAATTACGTAGTATGCGTTTTTGTTAGCTAAGTCCGTGTCATTTTTAATCATTTCAAAGATTTCATCATTATTGGTCTGCATCTCATGAATATAGCCGTCATCATTTAGTGACACACTTTTGAGCACAATCTCTGCATCTTCATTTTGTGCATTCTTTATGTCGATATTTATGAGGTCAATGCGTGTCTCAAGCAATAGCTTACTTTTGATGCTTGAGTCGTCTTTCAATAGTTCTGACAGCCTCTGCGCAGAAATGGTGTTTGTAACGTCACCATTGATATTCTCACCACGCATTACAACCTGCAGATTGATGCCTTCCTTGCTAAGCTCATCAAGAAGAGATTTCGGTAAGGAATAGCCTTGAATGACAAGAAGCTGAGCAACATTCGATGAATTGAACTTATTAGAGGACAATTTTTCCACGCTCTCTTCCACATTGTCTTTTAACATAAATGTGGCAGTAGCTTGTTTGTCTTTAATGTCGAAACCAGTTAGTATTGCCTTGTTGGGCAAGGTCTTTGGGATAGATGACTTGACAGAATCTATCAAAGCTTTGAGATTGTTTTGCGCATGAGCTGTACAGGCAATCGTAATTAGCACTGTGGCTAACAGGCTTTTTATAATAATGCTTTTCATCTTCTTATTATTTTTTTGGGGGTATTGTCTACAATTAATCGGAATGTTACAGGGACAGTGTATTTCACTCTGACAGGCGCACCGTTCTGCCTTCCAGGGCTCCATTTTGGCATTAGTTTAAGTACTCGGATAGCCTCTTTGTCAAGAGACGGATCTACTGAACGTGCAACCTGTATATCGGTAATAGATCCGTCACGTTCTACAACGAACGTGCATACCACGCGTCCCTGAATGCCATTTTCCTCAGCAATAGAAGGATATCTGATATTACGGCTCAACCAACTCATCATGGCTGCTGCACCTCCTGGGAACTCTGGCATCTGCTCTACAACATCGAAAACCTTAATTCCTGTTATTACTTGCCATTGATTAGTGTTATGGAATTTCTCACTTTGTTTAACTATGCGGTTTGCTCCAAGTACCTGTTGACTGATATACTGTTGCTGTTTGTTGCGCATAACCTTCTCCCATTCAACAAGCTGTTTGAACTCTGGAGTAAAAGCATTTACATGTGATACGTAGTCGAGTTCCATTTCATTCATCTTGCCATTCACTTTATATCCGATGACGATACTCTTGTCATCAATATTAATTTGTGGCCACTTGTCACCTATGATGGCTTTTATTTCATTGACCTTTGCGGGCACAAAGATATCTGTAAGCTCCAACACCTTTGCTCGCTTGATGTCATAGACAAAGTTTCGAGTCTTTGTGTTCCTAACAACTTTTTGCCCTACAGAAACCATTCTGTTCGAAATAGCGAAATAACAGAGATAGCGTCCTTCAACCCCATTCAAGAATGCTAATTCGTAGATGTTTGTCAATGATGTTTTGCTATTGGCAGGCTCAATAATCTTGTCAAAAGTATCCAGGTTTCTCTGCATCGCTTCTTCAAGGGTAGTACAATCAGAGTTGAAGAGCATCTTCACACATGCTTTCTCAAGTTCTGGATACTGGTTGTGGTAATTAAATTTATATATTACTTTGTAATAGTCTTTTCTTAACTTGGCATTTTTCTCAATGTAGATTGACTTTAGTTCCTTCTTCAATTGCTCTTGTGCTATGCATTTGTTACTGAAAACAATAGTACTAAAGAGCAGGAAGAAAACCATAATTAGTCTGTTTATTCTCTTGTTATTCATTTTCCTTAATATTATGTTATTATTTCCTATCGCAAAAGTATAAAACTTTTTTATTATATCCAAATTATGTTGTAAAATGTTTTGTTAAGACCTAGATTTGTCAAAAAATAGGCTACGGTCAAAATGCCGTAGCCCAAGCAGTCTTTGTGTTGACTGTTTTTTTAGAACGTAACTTCATCGCGCCAGCGGATAACAGGTTTGTTGTCTTCAAACTCTATGGGAATCCAAATATAACGGGCGTCACGTGGATGACGAGGACGCCAGATGTCGGCCATGAAGATATGACGGCCATCCTCAAGGGTGAGCACAAAGGTACTCTGACCATTGAAGGTCTTCTCGGCCTTTGGTCCGCGGCAGGGGTTGGGATGCTGTGTCCAAGGGCCCCATATGCTGGGCGCAGAGAACATGCGGGCCTCGTTTGGCTCCCAACCTGTGCAGCCAGAGGTAATCATCCAGTAGGTGCCGTCATGTTTGAAGATGGCTGGTGCCTCGTTCTGTCCGCCAGATGCCACACGAGTGTAGCGGCCTGTGTGATGCAGATAGTCGGCTGTCAGTTCCGCAATATGGAGCGTCACGTTGTCTTCCGAGGCGAATATATGATAGGCTTTGCCATCATCATCGATATAGAGGGTCATGTCACGCGACATCTGACCAGCAGCAAAATCACGCTTCACGAATAGCCCCTTGTCAATGGCCTTGCGCCATGACGGTGTCCACCATTTCTTGTAATTGTCCATGTTAAGCGTATCGGCTATAGCGCAGGCTTTCTTGTCAAACTCTATGGGCCATGTGCCGGCATTAGCCCTTGAGGAATACAGGAACTTATACGGTCCTTCCGGACGGTCGGCTACAGCCACACCATAGCGGGCTGCGTTGTATCCCCTTCCTTTCAGTTCGAGATGGAACCACATGCAGAACTTCCCTGTCACCTTATTATATATAACCTTCGGACGCTCCAGTATGCAGCCGCGCTCTATGTCGTGGCCACGCTCATCGGTGACGCTCAGCGCCACACCACAGTTGCGCCAGTTCATCAGGTCTTTCGAGGCATAGCACATCACGCCCACCATAGCATTGCTGGTATGGTCGTCCTTATGCTCGCCAAACCAATAGTAGGTGTCGCCATATTTCATGATGCCACCACCATGTGCGTTGATGTGCCGACCACTCTCGTCGCGCCACAATCCGCCATTGCGAAGAGTGTGCGGTTTTTGTTGTTGCTTGTTCCAATAGTTTTCCAATCGCTTGGCTTCAGCCTTTGTGATATGAATCACCGAACCATGTTTTGGTGATACCACGCCTTTTATCTTCATCACACCCTCATTGAATCTGCCAAGTGGTTTGAATGTCTTGAAGTCGGTGGTCTCCACGAAGCCGAAGTTATGAGGATGAACACTATAGACATCGTACATCACCACCCATTTCTTCTCTCCGATGCGTTTCCACACATTGGGAGCCTCGCAGTCACTTCGCTCATCGTCAATCTGCTCTGCATGATAGTCGTCAAAGTGGTTGATGCGGTCACTTATCATATACTTTATGCCGCCAGGGTTTTCTTGCGAAACATAGGTCATGAAGTAGCGGCCGTCGGGCATGGGACAAATATCAGCATCGAGCACTTGTATCTTGTTGTCGGGATACTCAAAGAGCAACTGTGGCTCGGTCTCCAGTGTGGTGAAGGCTTCATCGGCATAGCTGTAGTACATCTTCGTACGTTCTCCAGCCTTCTCACGGATGGTGAAATAGACCATGGGCTTTCCCACTGCAGGATCCCAGATGGTCTGGGGTGCCCATGCACAACCAATCTCTCCGAACTTCTCTGGGAAGAGCTTGTCAATGCGTGCCACGTGGTGGGTCCAGTGGATAAGGTCGTCGGAAGCCATCAGCACCAGTCCTCGGTTGTTGCCCCAACCGTATCTGTCGGGACGTTCCCACTGTGTGGTGCGTAGTCCTTTCTGCTTGCCAAAGACATGCAGGTCGGTCATGGCAATATAGAACTTCCCATTGGGTGCACGGTAGATGTGCGGATCGCGTATGCCGTTTTGCTCTGCTATGCTGTCACCGGCAATGATGGGCTCGCCATTATTCACTGGTGTGAAGTTGTAGCCGTCATAGCTGATGGCCATGAACAGCGAGTGGGTAGGGTCTGTGAAATAAGTGAAGAGATAGGCGCCCATGTCCTTCTCGGTGAGCGCACACTTCTGCTTAGCCATCGTCGGCATAGCGGACACAAGCACGATGCTACAAAGAAGTGATAGTAATAATCGTTTTAGTTTCATGCAACAAAGATAAGCATTATTTCCGATATTCGGATAGTGAATACTCTCCTTTCCTTTAACATTGGCAGAAAATGATAAAAACATTCGACAAAATAAACAGATGAGGTTGATGAATACTCAAAAAGAACCGTACATTTTGTGTAAAACTGACAGAAATAATTAAATCTGCGTCGCAGATTAAGTAATCCGTGACGCAGATTAATAAATCTATGACGCAGTTTATTAAATCTGTGTCGCAGATTTAGTTGTTCCAGTTTGTTTTATCGGCTTTTTGCGACAGTCTCTTTTTCTTTGTCTGTTGGAATGACCTCTTATTACTTCATGAACTTGCATCCTACACGGTTACCTTCAGCATCGGTGGCACGTGCCACGTAGAAGCCTTGAGGCAGATGAGCCACACTGACGAGGGCTGAACCGCCCTTGACCATTGTAGCGGTATGCTCTACTAGACGGCCGTCGGTGGTGTAGATGTCAATGGTGGCAATGCCGTCGTCCTCATTCTTAACAAGCAACTGCTGTGCTCCGTAGCGTATGCGGAAGCCGTTGGCAGCAGCGATGAAGGTGTGCTCAACAGAGGTAGCCTTCTTCAGCTCTTCCTGATTGGTGAGCTCTGCATAGCTGCTCATGATGTTTGGCTTGGCAATGGTTGTTACGTTCATTGAATAGATGTCGGCAGCACCGTCAGGATAGCGACCTACGGTGGTGTTTGCATCGTGTGCTCCATAATAGAGCACGTCGGTCCACTGTTTGTTGGCTGCCTTTAGTGCAAGTACGCCTCCGTCGCCAGAAATCTTAAACGATGCGTGGAGAGCCTGGTCGGTGGTAGGCTGCTTGTCACACCAGATGATGAGGTGACCGTGAGCAGGAATAATAGTTTTTGCGTTGGTGTTGCCTTTGCTTAGCTTGCACTTCTCCGGATTTGACAAGTCGTCGGTGAGGTACATGCCTTCTATGTCAACAGCCTCGTCGGTGGTGTTGTATAGCTCTACCCAGTCGCTCTTCTTCTGATATTCATTGATGTAACTGTCGTTAGAGCCGCTCACCTCGTTGATGCGTACCGCGTTGATGCCCTGCTTTGCACGCTCGCTCTTCGAGAGGTTGCGATAAGAAGCGGTTAGGACGATATTTTCCCCTTCGGGCAGTGCTATCTCGGCATCGGTAGAGTAGTAGTCTTGCGCCGAAGTGGCTGTCATGCGGATGGATGCTTCCCAAAGGATGTCTGACGAACGGAGTGACTCGTTGTGAACCTCCACGGCGATGGTGTTGCTGCCCTTATGGAAGAGGCTTGCGTCAAGAGATAATGTTCCCTCATCGGGATTGCCGTGAGCATAGTGGTTGGCGAAGGTGTCGTATGACGGTGTGCCGTCAGGCATGTTGTAGCGTCCTGCCTCTGTGCCGTTGACATAGACCACAAAGCCGTCGTCGGCATAGTAATCGAGTGAGAATGTTGCATCAGCAGCAGGGGCCTGAGTGAGGTTCACCTTAGTGCGGAAATAGAACACAGCCTTCTGAGTTTCGTAGTCCACCTGTGTAGCAGCTGTGATGTTCGGATTGTTGTAGCCTAATGGCGCATTGCCGCTCTTCCATCCGCTCTCGCCGTATGATGGTGACTGCCAGTTTACCCCGTCGAGTGAGCCCTTGTCATAGTAGCTCCACTGGCTGCCGTTGCTTAATATTGTCTGAGTGTTTAAAGATGGTGACAGCCATCCCTTGAACTCATAGCCGGCAGGAGCGATGGCTTTCAGCTTAGCAGGCGCAACAAGGTAGCCGTTGAAAGAGTTAGTCGGAATAATAGCATCGTTTACCTGTATAAAAGCACCTTCAACGTCACTGCTCATGTTAACGCGTCGCATGTCGTTATCGCTGAGTCCGAATGTCCAGTAGTTCTTCAGCGCATTTGTTGCTTTGGTGAGACGTGCCTTGAGGTTGTTGCGAATACCATCTGCGGTTGAGTTCAGCGCGCTGCCAACACCATCAGCGTTCATGGCAGACTGTACGCGCTCCTGCAACTGGTTGATAACACTTATTGCACGCTCTGCCTCAAACACACTACCACCCATGATGCTGTAAGCATCGATAAAGCGACGGCGGAAGTCGCTGTTCTGCAGTAGGTTCTTGAACAGGGTCACGAAGCGTATCTGAGCGCTGATGCGTCCGAGTGAGGTGGGGTAGAGCTTGTCAAATGTGTATTGCTCTTTACCCATGAAAAGATTGATAGGGTCGTCTGAGTTGAAAGAACCGTCGAGGTCGAACATCACGAAGCGGAACTTGCCGCCATCACGATGACGGAATGCCTTGACGTTGTTCTGTGGCCAGTCCCAGTTGCCGAGATAGAGCTGTGCAGCCATGTAGTTTGCATATTCGTCGATGTCAACCATGCTGCAGATCTCTTTATAGGTCTCGCTATTGGCAGCGTCGGGCGAGAGAATATCTACCAGCTGGTTGTAAACGTCGGGTGTGCCGCATTTCTGTACATAGCCAGAGTCGGGCGACATCTCGAACTGGTCTATCTCATCGTCACCCCAGCCGTAGTTCGCATAGACATAGTGCTTGTTGTTTGGCTCGCGCACATTCAGAACACCTATGTATCTGCCATTTATGAATTCATGTACTGGCTGGTAGCTCTGATAATCAATGTCTATGCCTGATGTGTGCACAATCTGCTGCAGGGCTGGGTCGCGGAAACGAGCCTGTGTGTCGTTACCTCCGTTACGAATCTGAAGTGTGCGGTTACGAATGTAAGGCTTCTCTTCAAAGAAAGAGTAAGGCAGGTTCTTGTTGCCACCCAGCTCCTTGCTGCCTTTCAGCTTGAATGCGTGAGGAGACCAAGCACGGCTCCATCCGCCACACATCTCAAGGTCAACATCCTGGTTGAGCACCATCTCGCCGTTAGCATCAATATAAGAGAAGTTCACAGGACGCTCCCAGTCCATGTTCCAGTTGCATGCCTGTGACTGTCCGTTGCCGGGACGGCCGTTGCCGCTACCCTGAACGAGCACGCCCATCTCCTGACCGTAGAGGTCTCTGTCTTGTCCTACTACCGACACGATTGGCAGGTAGTAGTCTTTGTCGCGGAAGATATAAGAGCGCGTGACCACTGGCGATGGTAGCTTGCCCTCGGCAAAAAGACGGAAACGGTAGACTGTAGTAGTACTACATCCAAACTGTCCCTTATTGACGACAGGACCTTCCATCGTTGGTACTGAGCCATCGGTAGTAAATGCTAGCCAGCAACCGTCGGGCACCGTGACGTTGATGCTCAGCGGCGATGTGAACAGCTGAGAAGGCTGGTCAACGACAGGTGCCGAAAGCTGTGTTGTGGCAAAGGTGCTTGTAGCGTTTGTCGCACCAGGCGTGGCCTTGAATGCGTTGCCCCATTCACCAGTGCCGTCTGTCTTGCGTGCATAGCTGATGCGCTCCATTGATGCAGGGTAGGTCTGACTGGCAAGAAGCGTTCCGTCGCTGTTGCTTATGTAGATGGTGCCTCCATCGGTGTCGAGCTTGAATGGAGCGTTCTTCACAGCTATGTTATTGCTGTCGAACCAGATGGTCTTAAAGCCATGGGCACTTACTGAACCGGCCTCTACTGGCATCTGCCACTTTCTGAGGTTCGTGGCATCATCGCTGACGAACAGACCTACAAGTGAGATGCTCTTTGCTGATGTGTTATATATCTCAATCCATCCGTCGTAGTTGTAGGCAGGACTAACGAACTCATCGATGTTTGACGCCATAATCTCGTTGATGGCGAGATCACCCACGGCAATGGTTGATGAGACGGCAGTAATGGTTATGCTCTTGGTGATATTTGAGCCGTCGGTGGTAGTGGCGCTGATGGTAGCTTTTCCTGCTCCGCAAGCTGTGACAAGCCCCGTCTGGTCAACTGTTGCCACCTGAGGATTGCTTGATGTCCAGTTGAGTACCTTGTTCTTCGCGTTGGTCGGGCGTATCGTTGCTGTAATCTGGGTTGTCTCGCCAACGGTGAGAGTTGTCTTGCTTGTATTGAGCGTGAGCTGTGTTACGGCTACATAGACGCTGTTGTAATAGTCTTTGGCATCTTTGCCGTTGCCGTAGTATGTGAGGCTGAAGTCATCGAAGATTGACCAGTCGCTGTCGTTGGTGTAGTCCTTGCGTACACCGATGATCAGCTCTCCGCTATCGTCAACAGGTATAAGTACTGTGTTGTCATAGAAACCTAAGCTGTGCATGTAATGCTCGGCTGCAATCATGTCGTTAGGACAGTAGAATGTCTTTTTGAGACTATTGTCATAGTACTGTGACTCACTGCCGACATAGGCTCTGTTTTCATTCTCTGGCGACCACGATGACATGATGGACTCTTCATTGTTGGTGTTGCCACTTGAGGCATATAGCTTTGCATAACGTGACTCGTTATTAGCAGCACGATAGTTAGTATATGCGTTGTTTGCGTCGCCTGCGCGGTAGAACGCCTTCACGCCTACAGCATAGATACCTGCGGGCAGGTCGCTTATAACCTGATAGGTGTCGTAGGTCTTGTTGTAGTGCTCGGCATTCTCCCTTGGTGATGCATAACCAAAAGCTGTACCCAGCCATCCTGTCAAGATGTTGTTGCCCTCGAAGTTCGGGTTCTCAATCTTGAAGGTCATGTCATAGGGGTTTGCAAGCGTGGCATTGGCCGACTGGTTGTTCTTCCAATCAATAATCTTCGCATTCACTGAGTCGGTAGCATAATAGATGTCATTATAGCTGGCGTTCTCGTTGAGATAGACGTTCTTTTCTGAAGATACGTCAAGCCCATAGCCCTCAGCCTCTTCTATCAATGCTCTCAGGTGCTCGGCAAAGTAGTATATTTCGAGTTTATTATTGAAGGCATCGTAGTCATCAGGATTTACCAATCCCCATTCAATATAGCTCTGGTTTGACGGGTCAAGGAAGGGATATACAACGGTGTTCTGTGCATTAGCGTCGATGCCTACATAATGTCCACCCTCCTGTACATAGTTTCCTCCTGTCTGCCAGTTTCTCCACCCGGGATTGCCGTTAGGCGATGCGAAGATGCGGAACGACTTGTTACCAGTCTTCTCTATGCCAAAGCGATAGTTCGCCTGATTGTTGTAGTCAACATACATGGTAGTGGTGTTTTCGATGAATGTCATTCTCCACCAGCCTTGGTAGTTGTCGTACCAACGATATGTGTCGCTGTAGTCGCCATCGGCAATGAAAATGACGCCAAGTCCGTAATTGCTGCTCACGCTTGACTGCGTGTTGTAATCATTGCCATTGCAATAGAATGCTTTTGCGTTGATGTTGTAAAGATAATAGAAATCATCAGTGTTATCGCTTACTGTGAATCCTTTCAAAGTAGTGGTATCAAACTCCGGCATCTGTCTTATTCCATTTACGATAATAGCATAGCTATTAGCAGTGCAGAGCAGAGTAAATATACCGATAAGGAGTAGCTTTAGATGTCTCATGTTGTGTTATGGTTTTTATATTGATAATATTAGTTAGCGCAAAATCGGGGCAAAGTTACAAAAAAATCGAGTGCAGAACAAAAGATTTTAATCTTTTTTATGCTGAGATGCAGTAAGTTCGCCATCTTAGATGGCAAAGTTACACAAAAACGAGAGAAGAGCGAAAGAAAAGTTTATTTTTCTTTCCTATTCCGAGTGCTAAGTAACTTCGACGGAGTCAAAGTCACACAAAAAGCTTGTAAAAGCGAAGCTATTTTGGAAGATTAACGCAATTCAGCCTGAAATAGAGTCAAGACGGGGATTTAGAACCCCTTGATAAGGGGCGGCTATAATGCAGGGATATGCAAATTGGGGAGGATTGGAGAAAGAGTTAGGTTGCCAAATCGTAACCCCAAATTAGGGTTCTGATGTAGGTTAATCGACTAAGCAAATCGGGGCAGAATGGCGTACCTTTCACCCTCCGTTCACTTCCAGTTTCTTATTCCGCAAACTGCTACATTTCGCATAGCGATGAATGCCAAAAGAAATAGTGGTTTTGCAGCCTGATTTGAAAAACAAGTAAATTTCTTCCTTTTTATTTGTATTTAAACTGATTTGTAAGAAAACATTTGTTCCCTTGCAATCAATTTATTATATTTGCACACGAAACGCCTAAAAAAATAGATTTCTACTAATAAGGAATAAACGCATCAATATATATGAAAAAAGAAGTGTTTCGTACTAATGTGAGGCAAGATAGGGGAACGTCCCTTGATTCGAGTATGTAGTTGATGCAGAAAAAAATAGTTAATTATGAAAATATTGTCATATAATATAAATCGTTCTACGCAGGAAAAGATAGACAAAATCATGCAGTTCAATGCAGATGTCTTTATTCTTCCAGAAGTGGCTTGTCCTTCTCAAGTAAAGGTTCCAGAAGGGTATAGAATGGAATGGATGGGTAATTATGACTTCAAAGGGCTTGGCGTTATTTGGAAATCGGGAATGAAAGCTGAAATCCCACAATGGTATAACCCCTGTCATCAGCATTTCCTTCCTATCATCATTGAGAATAAGTTAATCATGGCTGCATGGCCTACAAGAACTGATGATAATGCTCCGAAAGATTATCCACAGATTGCAATGGAAACATTGCAGGAATATGCTCCATACTTGAAAGAGTGCCCTACTGTTATCTCTGGCGACATGAACTGTTATAAAGGACAGGCTGGCGAGACAAAGCAATATAGCATTGAGACTATATTCAGCTTTCTGGAAGGTATGGGCTATGTTAGTGCTTATCACCAAAAAACAGGAGAGCTGTTAGGTAAGGAAAGCAAGACAACTTATTATCATAGGTTTAATGAGAATTCGCCTTTCTTTCTTGACTATACTTTCTCAAATTTGGCCTTCAAGTCGTATGCACTCTGCGAGTGGAACAAAGAAATAAGTGACCATGTTGCTCAAATGATGGAATTGTAATTTGGTTATCTAAAAAGTTTTGTTTGGAATCTGTAAATCGATAAAGTATGAATATGAGTTTATTGGAGATTTGTCAACAATTGCCTGATATAGATGTTAGTGAATTCCATAGGTTTACCTCAAAGTGGATAAACTATGTGAAATCCAATACAACCAGTGACAATATTCCAGAATCAGACTGGAACCAACTTTTCACCCGTTCTAATCCTGTTGCAGGCATAGATCGGGGTGAAATGCAAGACAGAATTAAGCAAAGAAACGGAGAGAGAGAAACTAATGAAAGGCGTTCTTTTGTCTCTAACTGGAATAAGATATTTCTTCCAATTCTAAAGGGTATTATTAATCCTGATTCTGGAAATAGGATTGAAAAGATAAAGGATGTAAGGGACACGATGAGAAATGTTATTATTCAAGGTGGTGGTAGAAACACAAAAGCTGCCATCAATAGAATGCTCATTACTTTTTGTCCTGATATTCTTATTCGAATTCCCAATGAGGATAACACGAAAGAGTTTATGGAATTACTTAGACCTTTCTCTAATCCAGATGAGCCTCTGACTGCAAATGAGGATTGGGTAGATAATAGTACTAATATCATGGAGTTTCTGAAAAGGCAACTTGGAGAGACCATACAGAAAAGAACAATCTGGGATGTTTATATTAGCTTGAAGAATTCTGACAAAAGATATAGCATGGCAACAAATAATGAAAGAGAAACAAGTATGTTAGACAAATACACTTCTTTGTTGAAGACGAATAAAAATCTGATCTTAACAGGAGCACCAGGAACGGGAAAAACTTTTTTAGCTAAGGATATAGCTGCACAGATGATTTTAAACAAATCGTATGAAGAAGTAATGGATGATGAGGAAGACAAGGATTTGTTTTCACATTATTCGGATTTCGTGCAGTTCCATCCATCATATGATTATACAGATTTTGTGGAAGGTTTACGTACCAAGAATGACACAAATGGAAATGTTGGTTTTGAACGTAAGGATGGGGTCTTCAAGAGATTTTGCAAGAGGCTTTTTACAAATGATTTGTTAATGAGACAAGAAGATGTCTTTGAACCAATTTATCAATCTGTGTATGATGCAATAGAGAAAGGCAGACTTAAACATCTTAAAACACCGTATGGATCATTTGAAGTCGGAGTAGAGAAAGGAAGAATTGTATATGGGAGTGATAGGCGAACTGAGAGTAAAGATAATCTAAAATTATTATACGACCATTTCTTTCTTAAAAACAAATTCGATTTGTCTGATTTGCATAAAGATGATTATTGGAATCTAATTGCAAAACTAACAGAAGGGAAAACCAAAACTTGCGACTATGTGTATTATAGTGGAATTTTGCAGAAGATGCTTGATATAGCAGACAAAAAATATGAAGAAGATAATACCCCATATATTTTCATTATCGACGAAATCAATCGTGGTGAAATCTCAAAGATATTCGGCGAACTATTCTTCTCTATCGATCCAGGTTACAGAGGTGAGAAAGGCAAGGTAAACACGCAGTATCAGAACATGGTTGCAGAGGGCGATGTGTTTAAAAATGGCTTCTATGTCCCAGAGAATGTCTATATCATCGGAACTATGAACGACATTGACCGCTCTGTGGAGAGTATGGACTTTGCTATGCGTCGCCGTTTTGCTTGGCAGGAAGTAACTGCGGAGGAGAGTTATACGAACATGATAGAGCAAGATCCTGAGTTTGCGCTCGCCAAAGATGAAATCAAGGCGAGAATGTTCAATTTGAATAAAGCTATCGTAGAGACAGAGGGATTGGATGAGGCTTATCAAATAGGTGCTGCTTACTTCAGAAAGTATCTTGACTATCAAGATAAAACCAATCCTTTCGATTGCCTATGGGAGAACCATCTGAAAGGCTTGCTCTTTGAGTATCTACGTGGCAATCGTAGGGCGAAAGAATTGTTAGAGAAGTTACACGACGCATATAACAAGAAGAGTCTAAATGAGTAGCCTGCCCATACAGACAAAGGACAACTCTGAATGGCGTTTGACAGAGAAGGAACTTTGCCATCTTGACACACTCAAGAAGTTGACAGAGCCAACCATTGCTGACCTATGCCGGAAGGAGCATCCCAATTTGTTGATATTCCCACAAGACTTGGATGTCTATGGGGATAAGATTGGCGATGCTCATATCTTTGAGGTGAAGGATGAAAAGATTGTTACTGGCAACATCATGGGCTTTATCGGCTGTGGCGATACAAAGGTTAGCATCAGTTCTCGCTTTGCTCAGGATAGCAATGACTACTTCCTGCACTACATGCTCAGAAAGGTATTTGCCATCAATCTGTTTGATTTGCAATTCAACTCTGACGAAGAGAGTATTTTTGACTTCCTTATTTACCTGTTCCCGACGTTCTTGAAACGGGCGATGCAACAAGGGATGTATAGGGAGTATCAGACGCGAAGGTATAATGATGCCAATGTAAAAGGAAGGATAGATATATCTCGTCATATCAGGCAGGACATTCCCTTTGCAGGCAAGATTGCCTATACCACTCGTGAATATGCTCAGGACAATCATCTGACACAGTTGATCCGGCATACTATCGAATACATTTCCCATCATCAGTATTCAGGGAACATCCTCCACAATGACGATAATATGTCAGATTGCGTAAAAGCTATTTGCCAGGCAACTGCATCTTATAATCGAAATGAACGGCAGAAAGTGATAAATCAGAATCTTCGTCCCATTAGCCACCCTTATTATGGTGAGTATCGGCCGTTGCAACAGCTTTGCTTGCAGATACTTCGTCAGGAAGAAATGAAATATGGGCGAGACGATGATGAAATCTACGGAGTTCTGTTTGATGGCGCTTGGCTATGGGAAGAATATCTAAACACATTCCTCGCAGACATAGGCTTTGAACATCCCAGAAACAAAGAGGCAAAAGGACGTAAGAGTCTGTTTACGGACGGCTCAGGCTGGTGCTATCCCGATTTCTTGAGTCCAGAAATGGTGCTTGACGCAAAATACAAATCGTACGACGATTGGAGCAAAGTACAAACGAAAGACCTGTATCAGGTGATTTCGTATATGCATGTTTTGAATAGGAAGAAGGGTGGGTATGTTGTTCCTGTAGATTGGACTTCATCAAAACTTCCATCCAAAACTCTAAAAGGACAGGGTGGCATTATGTCCATCTATGGTATGGATGTTGCTTTCAAAGCTGAATCGTTTGAAAATTATTATTCTAACATGGCCCTCTCTGAACAAGAGATAATAAACAACTTGGAAACCTAATGACACTAGGGATAGGTACCCTGTCATGCATAAAAATCCAAACCGTGTCTGTAAATCACGGGTAAATCACTGGGACGGTTCTGGTGATCTACAGCAATTCCTAGAGACAAGTACTTGGTTTCAAATATATGAAGTGTAGAATTCCAAAATAATTTGTAACTTAGCAAACGAAATATGAAGATGGACGAAAAAACAATAAGAGAGACATTGCTAAAAGGCGAACGAGTGACGCTGGAATGCAAGAAAGCGAAGGCTGAGGTGCCAAAGTCGGTTTGGCAGACGTATTCGGCTTTTGCCAATACTATTGGTGGACTGATTCTGCTTGGCGTGGATGAAGACTTGCAGGAGAAGGATGTTAGTAAGCGATTCCAGATAATTGGTGTGTATGAACCACGTAAGATTATCACAGATTTCTGGAATACTCTCAACAGCGACAAGGTTAATGAGAATATTCTCGTTGACAGCGATGTGGAGGTGGTGAATATGGATGGGGCACAGATTGTCTGCATCCATGTTCCTCAGGCAGACTGGAGAGCAAAGCCAATATATCTGAATGGCAATGTATATAAAGGTACGTATAGGCGTAACAACGAAGGGGACTATCATTGCACAGAGGCACAAGTGAAAGCAATGATACGTGACTCCAATGCAGATGGAAACGATAGTATCCTTATTGAATACTATGGTATGGACGACATTGATCCTGATTCTTTGCGCCAATATCGTACCGAGTTTAGGCAAGAAAATAGTACCCATGTCTGGAATAGGGTTGATGACAAGACTTTCCTGAGAAATCTTGGCGGATATACCGAGGACAGGCAGACTGGCAAGGAGGGACTGACATTGGCGGGTCTGATGATGTTTGGTAAGGGGCTTGCCATAAGAGACCGTTTTGCAAACTTCCGCATGGACTATTTAGACATGAGCCATCTGGTGGGTGATGAGCGGTATCATGACCGACTGACATACGATGGACTATGGGAAAACAACCTTTATCAGTTCTTCCGTATCGTGTCACCAAAGGTTCAGTTCGACCTTCCGAGACCGTTCAAATTGGAGAAAGGCGGCAAGAGAAATGACGACACACCTCAACATGAGGCTGTTCGTGAAGCCTTTACCAATGCTATTATCCACTGCGATCTGATGATGGATGCTGGCATTCTAAGAATAGAGAAGCATGATGACCGTCTTTGCTTCCGCAATCCAGGATTGTTGAAGTTGCCAGTAGAGACTATCTATCGTGGTGGTAACTCCAAGGCTCGTAATCCAAAGATTCAGAATATGCTGCGTATGATTGGCTTTGGTGAGAATGTCGGTTCCGGATTCCCAAAGATAATCGCTGCATGGAAAGAAACCAATTGGGGCGAACCACAACTGCTGAACAAACTGGATGTTGACGAAGTTGAACTGATACTACCTGTGCCTTCACCTAAGTCAAATAGTACTGGGGTGTCCGAAGGGGTGTCTAATAGGGTGCCTAATGGGGTGTCTGATACTGCGAAGGCTATATATTCTCATATTCAAGCAGATCCTAATATCAGCAGAAACGAGTTGGTTAACCTTACAGGAATTTCGCTCAAAAACGTTCAGAAGCATATAAATAGGCTCAAAGAGTTAGGGTTAATACGGCGAATCGGTTCAACAAGGTTTGGCTATTGGGAGATAATAGAGTGAACTGTAGGTTGCTTGAAGGGTTGTCTATAAGGTTATTTAAAGGGTTGTCTAAAGGGTTATCTGAAACTGCCGCTAATATATATAAGATATATGCAGATAATTATATCACAAGAAGTGATATTGCGAATAGAATCGGAATATCTTTAACAGCAGTCCAAAAGCATATCAATAAACTCAAATCATTGAGATTCATTGACCGTGACGGATCTACAGGCCACGGTAATTGGATAGTAATAGAGTGAGATAATCGACATGTCATTACGGTAGAAGGACGTAGCCTAATACGCACCTTCATGGCAAGTGCCACAAAAGATGCCACAATCAGTTCAAGAGCGTTGAGCAAGCTCTGATGAAAAAGATATGAATAGATTTTGTTTTTTCAGAAAAAAATCACGGGGACTCTAATTTTGCGCTCTGATAGAATATATCAGTGAAGAATTTGCTTTATCACGGCCAAATCCTTACCTTTGTTGTCAGAAGGAGGAAGAGGCCGACAGGAAAGGGAAACTATCCGTGGGACAACAGTCCTTTAGAGTCTATGAACCGTCTTAGTCCTTCCTGCTTAGTTGCGAAGTCCAGATAGAATGCCAGCGGCATAATAGCCTATTTAGAGTCCAAGACCAGACAACTATTGGCCAATTCCTTCATTTTAACGGTACAAAGGTATGAAAAAAATCTTTATTGGCATCGATTTCTCGAAAGAAAAGTTTGATGCGACCCTCATTCAGGCAGAGGGACTGAAGGAATGTGCCCCTAGCGTGCACGAAGTGTTTGACAACAAAACATCAGGCTATCGTCGTCTGGCGAAGTGGGTGAAGGCTCATGCAGAGGGCTTTGCGGCAGATTCCTGGCTCTTCTGTGGGGAGAATACCGGTGGGTATAGTATCGGGCTTAGCAACTATCTTTATGCCTCGGGCTATGACATGTGGCTGGAGTGTGCCTACAAGATCAAGCACTCTGCAGGTATCCAACGTGTAAAGAACGACAAGGCTGACTCACGGGCCATCGCAGAGTATGCTATGCGTAACTACGACAAGATGATACTGCACAAGCCTCAGAGTGCCTCGCTAACTTGTTTGAGAGAGATATTCCTTTATCGTCACAGCCTTGTCAGGCAGAAGGTAGCACTGACGGTCAGAAGAGACGAGAAACGTCTCACACAGGAGAAGTCGGATGCCAGAGCTTTTATGTCTTTTACCAGCAAACACCTTATTACAGAGGTAAACAAAGCCATCGCGAAATGTGACCAGAAGATTAAGGAAATCATTGCCTCTGATGACGAACTCAGGGAGATCTTTGGCATCATCACCTCCATGCCAGGCATTGGAGTGCAGAATGCGACGTGCCTGATGGTCTATACGGACAACTTCCAGAAATTTGACCTAGACTCAAGGAAGATAGCCTGCTATTATGGTATTGCTCCATTCGGACGACAATCGGGCACTAGCGTCAACAGCAGGCCTCAGGTCAGTCCTTTTGCCAACAGGAGGATTAAGTCCTTACTCTCGCAAGCGGCACTGGCGGCAATTAAGTTTGACATAAACGTACACAGCTATTATCAGCGGCTCATAGAACGAGGCAAGCATCCGTTGCTGATACATAATAACATCAAGAACAAGATGCTGCACATCCTCGTGGCAATGGTCAGAGATCGGGTAAAATACAATCCCGATAACGTGTATAGAACGAGTAACGAGGTAAGCCTAGCTCCTCAAGTGTTAAATATATAGTTAAATATCAATCAATGTTTGGAATTTAGCATAGAATGCGGTTCTCCTGATTCATTTACGTAAACAATAGAATAAGGAACTAAAACGTTTTAATTACAAAAGCCATAAGATATGTATCAAGAAAGGAACCATATAAAGGTGTTCGTATCATCAACGGTGTATGACTTTGAGTCACAGTTGGACATGGTGTACTCTACACTGGACGGCTAAGGGTACGACGTGATGATGTCGCACAAGGGAACGATTCCACTCGACAGTAAGTTGAGCAATCTGGAGAACTGCCTAAAGGGAGTTGAGGGCTGTAACGATATACGGAATAAAAGCATTAACTTTGCAAACGAAATGAGATATGGCAAACGAAATAGTAGAAACGAAAGCAATTGAGCAGGTAAGTGATAGCCTATATAAGGGAGTATCCGACATTATTGACAATGCACGGCAAGAGGTTGTTGTGTATGTGAACAAGCATTCTGACTTGATGTTCTGGCATATAGGCCATTATATTAATGAGGATATGGGCTACAAGCAGTATTCTGCCTATGGCAGCAAAATTCTTGCGACACTGTCGCAAAGATTGACTGCACGTTATGGCAAAGGATATACCTATACTGCTGTCACAAGGATGATGAAAGTCGCTCGATTTTATAGCGACGAAGAAATGTTTGCGACACTGTCGCAAACATTAACGTGGAGTCATTTTTTGGAACTCGTTACCATAGAAGATAATAACAAGCGATTGTTCTATCAACAGATGGGCATTGCTGAGCATTGGAGTGTCAGGCAGTTACGAGATAAACAGGATGAGATGGCGTACGAACGTTCTCTGATAGCTGTAAAACCTGAAGATGAGATAGTGAAGACTCTTGAGAAGGTGACTCCAACCCACATGGAGCCAGATGTAGTGCTACGCAATTCATACGTGCTGGATTTCCTGGGACTGAACGGCTACTATTCTGAAGAAGAACTGGAAGATGCTATCGCCAAACAGCTAGAAGCTTTTATCCTTGAGCTTGAATAAGGTTTCGCATTTCTGGAGCGTCAGAAACGTTTTACAATTGATGGCACAGACTATTATCTTGATTTGCTTTTCTATCATCGAAAGCTGAAGTGCCTGATAGCTATTGACCTCAAACTTGGAAAATTCAAGCCTCAATATAAAGGGCAGATGGAATTATATCTCAAATACCTGCAGAAATATGATATGCAACCAGATGAGAATCCACCTATCGGTCTTCTGCTATGCAGCGAAGGTAATACAGAACATATTGAGCTGATGATGCTGAACGAGGATCACATCAAAGTGGCTCAATACCTTACCTGCTTACCAGATAAACAGTGGTTTATTGACAAACTCAATCGTTCAATACTCATTGCTAAGGAATATAATGACAATCGCTAAGGAATATCCGCACTGTCGGTGAGTAAGAGGACGTAGCCTAATACGCACTTTTCAAGCAAGTGCCACACAAAATGCCGCAATATGCTTGGTGAGCGAAGAGCAAGCTCAGAACAAAAAGAAGTGAATAGATTTGGTTCATTCAAAAAGAATGATTACCTTTGCACCCGATGATGAGTCATAGTACGGTTGCTGGCTCAGCATCGGGTGTTCTTTGATGCAGTTTATAGCAGAATGTGGAATTGAGTACGGTTGCCAATTCGTAACCCAGATTTTCATCAATCCCCCAGACTGCCTTTATACAAAGAAAAGCTGAGAATTCTAACAAAGTTACGAAAAAACGAGAGAAGAGCGAAAGAAAAGTTTATTTTTCTTTCCTATTCCGAGTGCTAAGTAACTTCGACGGAGTCAAAGTTACACAAAAACGAGAGAAATACAAAAGGAAAGTGGCTTTTCTTTTGCATTTTTCTAGACTTTTCGTATCTTTGCCAACGAAAAACAATGATTAAATGCCGATATTATGTCAATGAAGTATGCTCTGCTGCCTGTTTTTGCTATGTTTGCAATGTATGCACAGGCACAATCGTTTATCAACATACAATATAAGAACGGAACTGTCACATCGATAAATGTCGATGACGTCCAGGAGATAACCTTCACAAAGGCTGAGAAGGGAACTGCCGACAATCCTTATACTGTGGCAGAACTGCTCGTTGCCTGTCAAGGGCTGGAGACTGACGCACTGTTGAAAGACGGTGCGGAAGTTTATGCTCGTGGCATCATCACCAAGGTGAAGGAGATGTCCACACAATATGGTAATGCCACGTATTATATCGCCGACAGTCAAGTGGGTTATGAACAGTTCACTGTGTATAGAGGGTCGCTTGTGAACAGGGCGCCAGTGACGGTGGGCGATGAGCTTGCCGTAGGTGATACTGTGGTGGTTTGTGGACAGGTGAAAAACTATCGTGGTACAACGCTCGAATTTATTCAGGGCAACTATCTGGTCAGCCTTAAGAAATATAATTCTGAGGAAACTCTGAGGTCTGTGTTGAAACGTCTTGAATTTCCTATGAGACAGGGAGGTGACAACAACCTCATTGTTGTTCACACAGCGAAACTCAATGATGAGACTGGTGAAGAGGGCGTGAACTATTCCGTAGAGTGGGATACCAACAAGCATGCTCAGCGCTGGAGCTGCTATCAGATGTACGAGAGCGTGATGGCCAGATTGGTATCTCGTTACCAGGGTGGCTATCCTAACGATGTATTCCTCCCATTGGCTTATCATCTCGATCCAGACCCATACGTCAGGTCTGGCTATGATCACGGACATATACTGCCTTCTGCAGACAGAATGGCATCGGCACAGTCTAACGAACAGACGTTCTATATGACAAACATGCATCCACAGGTTCATGCTTTCAACGCTGGATTATGGGAGAAGATGGAAGATCAGGTGCGTACATGGGCCGAACGTTTCGACACACTCTATGTATGTAAGGGCGGAACCATAGATAAGGAAGAAAATATCATAGGATATCTGGGCGCTGATGCGAACATGATTCCTGTGCCGAAATATTTCTTCATGGCACTTCTTGGCAAGAGCTCTACTGGTTACACAGCCGTAGGTCTGTGGGTGGAACATCGCGACGACTACCCATCTAACGCCTCTGTAAGCAACTATTTGGTAAATATCCGTGATTTGGAACAGAAGACTGGCCTTGACTTCTTCCATAATCTGCCAGATACAGTGGAAGAACAGGTGGAAACACTTCCTGTCTCTAATTTGAAGAATGTCTGGGGGATGTAGGGCAAAATAGAATGAAATTGGGATTATAATATAGTTTTTTTGCAAAAATATTTGTGGGGAAGGAAAAAAGTTAGTAACTTTGCAGCCCGAAATTAGTATAAACCCAATTTTAAGACAAAGAAATGAAAAAAGGTATTCATCCAGAAAACTATCGCCCCGTCGTGTTCAAGGACATGTCTAACGGCGATATGTTCCTTACGAAGTCTACTGCAAAGACAAACGATACTGTAGAGTTCGAAGGCGAAACTTACCCAGTGGTAAAAGTTGAAATCTCAAGTAGCTCACACCCATTCTACACAGGTAAGAGCAAGCTCGTTGACACCGCAGGTCGTGTTGATAAGTTCATGAGCCGTTACGGTAAGGCTTCGAAGAAATAAGAGATAGATACAGCGATTATAAAAATAAGGTGCGTTCAGGGTAGTTGCATATGCCTCGAATGCACCTTTTTTATTACAAACACTTTATTCTTAAGACGATGAAAATGAACCGTAACCTTTTCGTGAGTGTGTGCATGCTGCTAGCAGCAGCGCTGTGTGTGGTGTCATGCTCAAAGGATGATGATGAAGACGGCGGCTCTTCTGAGGCTAATGTGAACCGCAACGACGTAAGTCATGAGCCATTGCTCGGTAGACTGGAGTTCCCGAGTGTGAAAAAAGGTACGTCTATGGTTATTATCCATAAGACATCGGATGCTTATTCTAAAGGTGTGAACTATGCCGTAGAATGGGACTCGGAAAAGAAATCATCACGTTGGACCTGCTATCAGATGATATATAAGGACAATATGAAATTCACAGGTGGTGCAGGGCGTGCTAACGAATTCAAGGAAGATCCAGACCTGCCTCAGTCGCTGCGTCTGGCTGATACTAATGCGGCATATAAAGGCTCAGGTTTTACTCGTGGCCATATCTGTCCGTCTGCTGACCGTCAGTATTCTGTTGCTGCAAATGCACAGACATATTACTTCACTAACATTCAGCCACAGTATTATAATTTCAATGCTGGTGACAATTATACCAGTGCGTGGGTAAGACTCGAGAATAAGGTGCGTGACTGGGCTAAGGTTTCAACAACAGACACTCTCTATGTTGTTAAGGGTGGTACTATCGAGGACAGTCAGCTGTTGATGAAGGTGAAGGACGAACTGCGTGTGCCGAAATATTTCTTTGTCGCGCTGTTGGCGAAAAACAAGCAAGGGTATAAGGCAATAGGCTTCTGGATGGAACATAAGTCAACTGCATACACCGGTCAGGAGTCGCTTGGCGGCTATGCTGTTAATATTCATTCTCTTGAGGCACGCACAGGAATAGACTTCTTCTGTAATCTGCCTGATAAAACAGAGAAAGAAGTAGAGGAACTACCTGTAGAGAATTGCCGAAAGGCATGGGGAATTTGATGCGAAATGTTTAATTTTCTGTAATTAGTTTGGCAAAACAAAAGTTTATGTGTATTTTTGCAGAAACTAAAAACAGTTAGATTACATTTATTTTATCATATAAAAGACCGATGAGAACAATTTATGATTTCTCTGTCAAGGACAGAAAAGGTAAGGAGGTTTCGCTCCGTGAGTATGCTAATGAAGTAGTGCTTATCGTAAATACGGCTACAAAGTGCGGATTCACGCCACAGTATGAAGAGCTTGAGAAACTCTACGAGAAATATCGTTCACAGGATTTTGTCATTCTTGACTTCCCATGTAATCAGTTCGGTCAGCAGGCTCCTGGCACTGACGAGTCTATTCACGAGTTCTGTAAGCTGAACTTCGGCACAGAGTTCCCACGCTTCAAGAAGGTGAAGGTAAATGGTGACGATGCTGAGCCTCTGTTCAAGTATCTGCAGGAGATGAAGGGCTTCGCTGGTTGGGACATGGAGCATCCTATCGCCCATATCCTCGATGATATGCTCTCCAAGGAAGACCCCAACTACAAGGAGAAACCAGATATCAAGTGGAACTTCACAAAGTTCCTCATTGACAAGAATGGTATGGTAGTGGCACGTTTCGAGCCAACTGAGAAAATCGAGAATATTGCAGCAAAGATTGAAGAACTGCTGAAATAATGGAAAGAGTAAAGTGTCTAATCATAGGTAGCGGTCCTGCCGGATATACCGCTGCCATCTACGCTTCAAGAGCAAACCTCTCGCCAGTGGAGTATTGCGGTCTGCAACCAGGCGGTCAGCTCACCCAGACCACTGAGGTGGAGAACTTCCCTGGCTATCCTCAGGGTGTCGATGGCAATCAGATGATGATGGATTTGCGCGAGCAGGCAGCACGCTTCGGCACAGACATACGCGATGGTGAGATAGTACGAGTGGATTTCTCGGCTCGTCCTTATAAGGCATGGGATGACAATGACCGTGAGCTGTCATGTGACACGGTAATCATTGCCACAGGTGCCTCAGCAAAATATCTCGGACTCGACGATGAGCGTAAGTATAACGGCATGGGCGTGTCTGCATGTGCTACCTGCGACGGCTTCTTCTATCGTAAGAAAACTGTGGCAGTGGTAGGCGGCGGCGATACAGCATGCGAGGACGCACTCTACCTTAGCGGACTCTGCAAGAAGGTCTATCTCATTGTTCGCAAGCCTTTCCTGCGTGCATCTAAGGTGATGCAGCAGCGAGTGATGGAGCACGAGAACATTGAGATCCTCTTTGAGCACAACACCGTTGGACTGTTTGGAGAGGATGGCGTAGAGGGTGCTCATCTCGTGAAGCGTAAGGGCGAAGCCGACGAGCAGATGGTTGACATTGCTATCGACGGATTCTTCCTCGCCATAGGCCATAAGCCTAACACCGACATCTTCAAGGAGTGGCTCGATACCGATGAAGTGGGCTATCTGAAGAAGATTGACGGCACTCCACGCACAAAGCTGGCAGGCGTGTTCGTTGCAGGCGACTGTGCCGACCCTGTCTATCGTCAGGCTATCTCAGCTGCTGGCACAGGTTGCCAGGCAGCCATTGAGGCCGAGAGGTTCCTGTTGGAAACCGAGAAATAGAAGGAATGAATAGTGAAGAGCGGTTGTGGAACCGTAACTACTGTAAGGTGATGGCAGCGAATTTTTCGCTGTTCTTCGCCTTTTATGTTCTTACTCCGCTTCTGCCGCTCTATCTCAGTGAACATTTCGGCGCAACGAAGGATGTTATAGGACTGGTGCTCTCGGGCTATACCATAACAGCGCTGCTGCTGCGTCCGTTCAGCGGATATTTCGTTGACTCCTTCCCTCGAAAGACAGTGTTGATGGTGTGCTTCGGAGCTTTCGCAATATTCTTTGCAGGCTATCTGGCGGCATCAACCCTGCTGCTGTTCACCATTGTCAGAACACTTCATGGCGGACCTTTTGGGGCGCTGACAGTTGCCAACTCAACGGTAGCCATCGACGTGCTGCCGTCCAGCAGGAGAACAGAGGGTATAGGCTTCTATGGACTTAGCAACAACCTCGCTATGGCAATAGCCCCAACGATAGGCATCTTCATCTATAGCATCACCAACAGTTTCGACCTGCTGTTCTGGATAGCCCTTGCAGTGGCATGTATAGGGTGGGGGATAGACGCCACGGTGACACTTTCTGGCAAGGAGGTGGTGAAAAACAAGTCTAAGCTGTCACTCGACCGCTTCTTTCTCACTCGCGGATGGCTGTTAGGACTGAATATGGTGGCTTTTGGCTTCTGCTTCGGAGTGCTGAGCAACTATCTCGCCATCTATGGTAAGGAGACACTCGGCATATCCGGTGGCACGGGCACATACTTCATGCTCTGCTCGATAGGACTCATGCTCAGCCGGATACAGGGAGGCAAAGCATTGCGTGCCGGAAGGCTCACATATAATGCTGCCAGTGGTATGGTAATCTCCTTAGTGGGATACACCTTGTTTATATTATTGCCCACCTTGGACTCATCCTTAACTTTCGTAGGCTACTATGGTTCGGCAATACTAATAGGTTTGGGCAACGGTCACATGTGGCCCGCCTTCCAGAATATGACCATCTGTGTGGCACAAAACAACCAGCGTGGCACGGCAAATTCAACAATACTTATATCGTGGGACATAGGCATGGGACTGGGCATACTCCTCGGAGGTATCATCGCAGAGCTTCTTGGCTATGACATGGCATTCTGGACAGTAGCATTCGTCAATGCTGTAGGTGTGGCAACCTTCTTCATGGCGACCAGGACTTTCTTCTTGAGCAGAAACCTCAACCCAACAGTAAGATAAACAAATAAACATAAGAAAATGAAGCACAAAGCAGGATTCGTAAACATCGTAGGAAACCCCAACGTGGGAAAGTCAACACTCATGAACCAGTTGGTTGGTGAGCGTATCTCCATTGCAACATTCAAGGCACAGACAACGCGCCATCGTATCATGGGCATTGTAAATACCGATGACATGCAGATAGTCTTCAGCGATACTCCAGGAGTGCTGAAGCCTAACTATAAGTTGCAGGAGTCAATGCTTGCCTTCTCAGAGTCAGCCCTTGCTGATGCCGATGTGCTGCTTTATGTCACTGACGTGGTGGAGAATCCAGAGAAGAACATGGATTTCCTCGAGAAGGTTCAGAAGATGACCATACCTGTCCTGCTGCTCATTAACAAGATTGACGAGAGCGACCAGAAACAGCTTGGCGACATAGTGGAGAAATGGCACTCGCTGCTGCCTAATGCAGAGATACTCCCTATCTCGGCAAAGAATAAGTTCGGCGTTGACATTCTTATGAAACGCATAAAGGAGCTGCTCCCTGAGAGTCCTGCTTTCTTCGACAAGGACCAGCTCACCGACAAGCCTGCCCGCTTCTTCGTCTCTGAGATTATTCGCGAGAAGATTCTTCTTTATTATGACAAGGAGGTGCCCTATTCCGTTGAGGTTGTAGTGGAGCGTTTCAAGGAAGACGATCGCCAGATTCACATCAATGCTGTCATCTATGTTGAGCGCGATTCGCAGAAAGGCATCATCATTGGCCATCAGGGCACAGCTCTGAAGAAAGTCTCTACCGAAGCCCGTAGGACACTCGAGAAATTCTTCGACAAGCACATCTACCTCGAGATTTTCGTAAAGGTAGATAAAGACTGGCGCTCATCGAAGAAAGAACTCGATAACTTCGGCTATAATCCGGATTAAGCCTGATCAGCTGTTGATAGCGTCCCGCGTGCCGTCTGGGCTGATGCTGCAGTTAGTAGTGCAGTAAAGACGAGGCTCGAAAAAATCTCTTCAGCATGTCGTTTTATGGTTAAAGCGTTTTATGGTGCAAAAATACTTTTTTTTTATAAAAACGCACGATAAGGCAGATTTATCAGTAAAAAAGTCGTAACTTTGCACCCAAATAATACGTATTATGGGAAATTTAGTTGCTATTGTAGGCCGTCCTAACGTGGGTAAGTCTACATTATTTAATCGTTTGACAAACAGCCGCCAGGCTATCGTCAGTGACGAAGCCGGTACGACTCGCGACCGCCAGTACGGTAAGTGCGAATGGAGCGGACGTGAGTTCTCTGTCGTTGATACAGGCGGATGGGTTGTCAACAGTGATGACATCTTTGAAGAAGAAATACGCAAGCAGGTAATCATTGCCACTGAAGAGGCCGACTTGGTGCTCTTCGTTTGTGATATTAAGAATGGAGTTACTGACTGGGACATGGATGTAGCTCAGATTCTGCGTCGTGCAAAACTGCCAACAATCCTTGTGGCAAACAAGGCCGATGACGCAAAAGACCTCTATGGACAGTACGATTTCTTCAAGCTCGGACTTGGAGATCCATATCCTGTCAGTGCTGCCACTGGCAGTGGTACTGGCGACCTTCTTGACAAGGTTCTTGAGGTGCTGCCTGAGAAGTCTGGCGACAACCTTGAAGAGGGCATACCCCGTTTTGCTGTCGTAGGTCGTCCAAACGCAGGTAAGTCAAGTCTCATCAATGCATTCATTGGCGAAGACCGTCACATCGTGACTGATATTGCAGGCACCACGCGCGACTCCATCTATACTCGCTACGATAAGTTCGGTTTCGACTTCTATCTTGTTGATACTGCTGGTATCCGCCGTAAGAACAAGGTGACTGAGGATTTGGAGTTCTATTCTGTTATGCGTTCAATTCGTGCCATTGAAAACTCTGATGTGTGCATCCTGATGATTGATGCTACACGTGGCATAGAGGCTCAGGACATGAATATCTTCCAGCTCATACAGAAGAATAATAAGAGTCTTGTTGTAGTGGTAAACAAATGGGATCTCGTGGAGGAGAAGTCTCAGATTGTCATTGATACCTTCGAGAATGCTATCCGCAAGCGCATGGCTCCATTTGTTGACTTCCCCATCATCTTTGCTTCAGCGCTCACCAAACAGCGCATCTTCAAGGTGCTGGAGACTGCAAAGGAAGTCTATCTGAACCGCAAGGTGAAGATTGGCACATCCAAGCTTAACGAGGTGATGCTCCCCATCGTTGAGGCTACACCACCGCCATCAATCAAGGGCAAGTATATCAAGATAAAGTATGTGAGTCAGGTGCCTGACACGCAGATTCCTACTTTCATATTCTATGCAAACCTGCCACAGTATATAAAAGAGCCATACAAGCGTTTCCTTGAAAACAAGATTCGCGAGAACTGGAATCTCACAGGTTCGCCAATAAATGTATTTGTTCGTCAGAAATGAGAAACTTCAAAATCTTTCATAAAGGAGCGCTAAGTTGTCAGTTGGCGCTCCTCCTTTTGGCGCTTCTCGTGGCATGCTCAAAGGAACTGACACCAACAGAGCAGGCTATGGAGGCTGTAAAGGAGAACTATACCAATCTGTTTGATGGACGTTATGAGGCGTTCTTAAAGGGTAGGGTAGGCATTGATAGCATTCCTGATAGCTATAGGGAGGAACTGCTCACATCCTACAAGCAATTCGTCATCCAGCAGAAGCAGGCACATGGCGGCATAAACTCGTTTGTCGTGACAAATGCCAAGGCCGACTCTACATTGAACATCATGCAGGTGTTCCTCACCATAAACTATGCCGACTCCATGAAGGAAGAGATTGTTGTTCCAATGGTGGAACACAATGGTGAATGGAAGATGAAATAACCTCTTACCTCTTACCTCTCACCTCTTGACTCGTATCGCTTCTCTCATCTCTTTCAGCAGATCGCTGGCGAAGATGAAGTCAGTGAGACGTTTGTTTGTTGAGCCCATGATGTCGGCCGACACTCCCTGCCACTCCTTGTGTCCCTCGTAGATGAAGACAATGTTCTCACCAATGCCCATCACTGAGTTCATGTCGTGGGTGTTTATGATGGTCGTCATGTTGAACTCGTGAGTGATGCTGTGCAACAGCTCATCTATTACCAGCGATGTCTTAGGGTCAAGACCAGAGTTCGGTTCGTCGCAGAAGAGATACTTTGGGTTCAGGGCTATGGCACGTGCTATGGCAACGCGCTTCTGCATACCACCCGATATCTCACCAGGATATTTCTGCTCGGCTCCAACGAGGTTCACACGTGCCAGACAGTCCATTGCTCGCTTAGTACGGTCGCGTAGCGTCATGTCTGAGAACATGTCGAGTGGGAACATCACGTTTTCAAGTACGGTCATCGAGTCAAAGAGAGCAGCACTCTGGAATATCATGCCCATCTCGCGGCGCATGAGCACCTTCTCTTTCTTTGTCATCTGTACGAAGTCGCGTCCGTCGTAGAGTATCTGTCCGCTCGTTGGGTCAAACAGTCCCACGAGGTTCTTCATCAAAACAGTCTTTCCACTGCCGCTCTGTCCAATGATGAGGTTGGTCTTTCCGTCTTCAAAGACTGTGGAGATGCCTTTGAGAACCTCTTTCTCCTCAAACGATTTATGTAGGTCTTTTACTTCAATCATGATAGCAGTTGTGTTAAGAATACATCACTGAACAGGATGAGTGCGCTCGATGACACGACAGCATCTGTCGATGCCTTACCCACGTTTACTGAGCCACCTTCAACAGTATATCCGAAATATGATGGTACACTGGATATGATGAATGCAAAGAACAGGCTCTTTATTATTGACATCCACACAAACCATGCCTGGAAGTCGTGCTGCAGTCCTGCCGTGAGGTCGTCGGGCGGCATGATATGACCTATGTAGGCTGTGCCGTAAGCTCCTATGATGCCCATCACCGATGAGAAGATAACAAGGAACGGCATTATTGTCAGCATGCCCATTATCTTTGGCAGAATGAGATAGCAGGCTGAGTTCACACCCATGATGTCGAGCGCGTCAATCTGCTGTGTCACACGCATCGTGCCTATCTCAGAGGCAATGTTCGAGCCTACCTTTCCTGCCAGGATAAGACACATTATTGAACTTGAGAACTCAAGGAGCATAATCTCTCGAGTGGTGTAGCCTGCCACCCAGCGAGGCATCCAAGGACTCTCAATGTTCAGCTTCATCTGAATACAAATCACGGCACCTATGAAGAACGAGATGAGCAGCACTATGCCTATCGAGTTGACGCCAAGCTGTGCCATCTCCTTGATATATTGCTTCCAGAACATGCGGAAACGCTCAGGCACGGAAAATGTCCTGCCCATAAGAATCAGATAGCGTCCGAAGGCTGTAAGCCATTTGTAAATCATCATAATAATAACCTTTTGTCTTTTTTCTTATGCGTTGCAAAGGTAGTGCTTTTGAAGGCAAAACTATCGTCTTTAACTCCCTTTAACTCCTTAAACTCCGTTGACTATCTAAAAATATATTACCTTTGCATACAAAAATCTACGATATGGCAGAAGAATCAATAGTACTTCGTGCTGAAGGCTTGGTAAAACGATATGGCAAGCGCACAGTCGTCAACGATGTGAGCTTCACTGTTAAGCAGGGCGAGATTGTCGGACTGCTGGGACCTAACGGTGCAGGAAAGACCACATCTTTCTATATGACCACAGGCTTGGTCATTCCTAATGCAGGACATATCTATCTTGGCGACGAGGAGGTGACCAGCTATCCTGTCTATAAGCGTGCCCGTGCAGGCATTGGCTATCTTGCTCAGGAGGCCTCTGTGTTCCGTAAGATGAGTGTTGAGGACAACATCCTTTCCGTTCTTGAGATGACAGGCAAGCCCCGCGATTATCAGCTTGAGAAACTGGAGAGCCTGATAAAGGAGTTCCGACTGGGCAAGGTCCGCAAGAACAAGGGTGACCAGCTGTCGGGCGGTGAGCGTCGCCGCTGTGAGATAGCACGCTGTCTGGCCATTGAGCCAAAGTTCATCATGCTTGATGAGCCCTTTGCTGGCGTTGACCCTATCGCCGTTGAGGATATCCAGTTCATCGTCTGGAAACTGAAAGACCGAAATATCGGCATCCTCATCACTGACCATAACGTCGAGGACACGCTTTGTATCACCAACCGTGCTTATCTGCTGTTCGAGGGACGCATACTCTTTCATGGCACTCCCGAAGAGCTGGCTGCCAACGAGGTGGTGCGCAAGAACTATCTCACCGATTCGTTTGTCCTTCGACAAAAGGACTTCCAACTGCTCGAAGAGGAACGACGCAAAAAAGAAGAGGACTTGTTCTAAGTCCTCTTCTTTTTTGCTTATGTTTTAGAAAGGTTTTTATTGTTTTGCCATTAAAGAGATTGAATCCCCAAAGGGGTAACGGGATTAGTGGAAAACTTCTCTGAGAGCTTGCTCTTAAGGAAGTTTGGCGCTGATACCGTTAGTACTCTGACAAGAGTACAATCTCTTTAATGGCGTTTTTGGGGTTTTTGTTAAGATAATAATACAATGTGAACCTATTTTTTCTATTATATTATAATGTATATGTAAGAAAAAATATGTATCTTTGCACCCAATATCACGCCGTACTTGCCATTTTGGCAGTGAAGGTGTGGGCGTAATTCTTATTGGTACAGCGTCTTACAACGCGTGTTTTTCGGTTTCTTTGAACCTGAGAAATTCAAATAAATTGCTATCGAGAACATGGCTGAGTGGATGCTTAGGACGTGGTTATATAACGCCCCGTCAGTGCGTCGTGAGGCTCATTCGGGCCTCCGCGCACTCAACGGGTGTGAGCATATATAATCCAACGGCGTGAGCATGAATTCTGTCAGTTTATAGCAAGGGTTTTCTCAGGACCTAAAGAGACGGACGGGCAGAGTGAGGTTCACGCTCTTTTTGTATTCTTAGGTCATCTCCGACCAAGTTTCCATTTAGAGCTTCGCTGATTCCAAGACGCACTGGCGTAACAGCCTGATTATGAGTATGCAAGAAGACTCTAATGCGTTGGTCATTGGTAATGGGGCTCAAAGTGAAAACGGGGGGCCTGCGGCGGAGCCGTGCCAAAAGAGGAACAAAAATTATCGTCGGTTGCGCAGCCTGACCACCAACCGAATCCTCCATCAGGAGAAGGAAAAATCCGTTGTCAAGAAAGTTTTTGACCCTACAGCATGGTATATATATGGCGTGAAGAGAAACAAGGAGATTTATGTTTGCTCTTTTCTCAATGATTCCAAGAACATACCATTCCAGATAGAAGCATACGCTGCTGTCCAGCAAAAGATAGTCAGGTCATGTAAGAAAGGCCAGAAGTCAGACGGTTCCAAGAAACTTGTTGAAAAAGTTGTCATTCATGGCAAGGTCTTCATAAGAGTCGATGAGTCTCATCGTGTGGAAACCCTCAAACAATGTAACTTGCTGACTCATTGCATTATAGATCCTTCCCTTTCAAGAACCGAAGGCGGCTATCGTGACTTCGCCCGAGTTCCTGATTCTCAGATTAATGCTCTTAAAGCGGTGCTTGAACTGGCTGATGGTGCTGTCGAGTATTTTGATGAGCCTCTACAGGTCAATGAGACAGTCACTCTTAATGATGGCTTCTTATCAGAGTCCGAGGCTTTGAAAGGACTTAAGGGAAGCGTAGAGATGGTAAATGGAAAGAAAAGAGCTACTGTCATCCTCGACAACATCGGCTGTTTCAAGTTCACATTATCCGTCGAAGACTTAAAACGCTCCGTCAAATAACCCTCGCCATCTGTGATGGCCCATTATATTTTGAATAATTTTGGTTTAATTTGAGAGATTTCTCGCCTTTAGGCGACTCCAAAAAATACCCCTCACCATCTGTGAGAAATACTAATTTTCTCCTGCAAAACCGACCAACTTTTCAATAATCGTGAAAACGCTTGGCTAGTCCAAGAACTTTTCGTATCTTTGCCCCAAAATATGAAAATTATGGAGGACAATGTTTCAACAATGGCATCCGAGCCAGTAGCAGCATGTTCCACGACATCCTACATGGATGCCATGGCGATGATTCATACCATGCACCTGACCAGGGAGGACAAGGAGCGTGTTGGACGGCGTCTTGTTGTTGAGACTACAGAGGCAAACCTCTCTAAAGCATTTGAGCGTATAGACCATCTTGGTCAGCTAAAGGATGATTGGGACGGCTATGGAGCTAAGAAGATTTCGTATAATGTTCTCCGTAACCTGCGTGACGTATTGCTCATCTCTGACAATGACGATTGGGAGAACTGGATGATTTCCCCTGCTCCCGACGGCACCATAGGACTGCAGTCAAAGCTTCACACATCATCTATCAGCGTAGGTGACAGGGAGTTCTCCTATTACAGTGCGAAAGGCGATATGGAGGACTGGGCTGACAATGTGACCTTCACTCCCTATTCTTTCCTTGAAGTAATGCGCAAGATAGTATGATTACAACATCACCTATTGACAATAACGAGACAGTTGTCCGCATTCTCCATAAAGAGTGGGTCGTAGATGGCCAGCTTCAGATTACAGCCTTTGCTCTCCGTCAGGGCGAAAGCTATGTCTCTGTAAATAGACCCGCAGTAGACACCTTTTTAAGCGATGTCTCTGATTTCGTTTCCAAGCACGCAGACTATAAAATCAGCGATGAAGGTTCATTAGCATACCGCCAAGCAAGCCTTGGCGTATCTGCCGTACGGAATATCAAAGTTGAATTAGGTCAACTGTCTGCAGATGTTTCTGTTGAGGTAGAGCCGCGCGATGCACATTACAAATCCCATGCAGGCATCTTCACCAGATACGACGAGAAGAATATCAAGGGAGGGCAGGAAACCATCCAGGATCAGAACGATTGCCTAATGCCTGTTAGAGCAATTCTTCAGAAAGTACAACATCAACTTCTGGCCCTGTCCACCCTAGAAGAACATGAGATAAGTATCTCTAAATAACGCGCATTTAAAGAGAATCCCTCTTTGGTCACTCCTCACGGAGTTGACCCTTTTTTGTTTACCCACCATCCTACCATCTATGATGGTTGAATAATGTTTTTTAGCGAAGCGATGTTTTTGCTTTCATTATTTCCTTGGTTCCTTAATTCCTTAGACCAAAAAACTCTGCGGGACATAAATAAATCTGTGGGACCATTGATAAATTTTGAATTAAATTTTGTTCAATTTCTCGCCTTTAGGCGACCCATATAATACCCCTGCCATCTATGATGGCTCAATTTCTGTCATTTCTGCTCTTTCTGCGGGACAAAACATACTCTACCCATACTCTAGCCATACTCTATGCATACTCTACCCATACTCTAGCCATACTCTAAGCATACTCTAGGCATACTCCTTGAGTATAGGTAGAGTAAGCTTAAAGCGAAGCAAAGGTGAGGCAAACATGAGGCAAAACAGAAACATCTTACCTCTTACATCATACATCTAACATCTTTCGTATGGCACGAGTATAGCTGAAGCGAGAGTGGAGGCTTGGAAATGTGTTGTTGACAAAAGTGGTGCACCTGACAAGACGGCAGTGTTGCAACGTGTATCATGAAACACAACGGGATTTGGATGTTGCCATTGCCTCTTTTTTAAAGACTAAGACAGATTGAGTTAAAGATATATGGTCCAACTCAATCTACGGATACGAAGCGATATTTAATCCCGCCTACATTGACCTTTAATTATTAGACAATATGTTCATACCAAATATAACAGCGGAAGGCATTGCGCGAGAGATTGTCAGTAGGGCGATAGGGGAGAAAGCTGCAGCTGCTAATGACTTATATAATGCTATAAAGGATTTCCCTGCATTACAGCATCTAGTGGATTTGCTCCTAAAGCATACTCATAGGCAAACCATTACAGGTGATGAATTGAACACGGCCATGAGTGAGTTGCTAACCTTCTACAATAGGAATACTGACAACAAATCATACTTGACACCAGACCAGAAAAATGTTGAGAAGATGATGAACTATACTTTTGTAAGTATGGTAAATGATGTAATACGTTCTTACTTGGTAAGGATATATTGACTATGGAGAGGCTAGAGATAAGAACTACAAAGAAATAAAATTATACACTATAATGGCAAAATTTAAAGAGAATGGGAAGCTGAAGCTTCTGATAATTGTTGGAACACGCCCGGAGATTATCCGCTTGGCGGCAGTGATTAACAAGTGTCGTCAGTACTTTGACTGTCTGCTGGCACATACTGGGCAGAACTATGACTATAACCTCAATGGGGTATTCTTCAAGGATTTGAAGCTCGCAGATCCAGACATCTATATGGAAGCTGTAGGTGATGACCTCGGTTCTACGATGGGTAACATCATCGACAAATCATATAAGGTGATGGTTGAGACCAAGCCAGATGCAGTGCTAGTACTTGGTGATACAAATAGTTGCTTGTCAGTGATTGGTGCCAAGCGCCTGCACATTCCTATCTTCCATATGGAAGCAGGTAACCGCTGCAAGGATGAGTGCCTGCCAGAGGAAACCAACCGCCGCATTGTTGATATCATCAGCGATGTGAATATGGCTTACAGCGAGCATGCACGTCGTTATCTGGCTGATTGCGGCCTGCCCAAGGAGCGTACATACGTTACTGGTAGCCCAATGGCTGAGGTGCTGCACAACAACCTTGCAGAGATTGAAGCCAGCGATATCTTCGATAAATTGAACGCTAAACTTGACACTATTAACTTACCACTGTCTCTCAACTCTAAACTCTCAACTCTACACTTAGAGCCTAAGAAGTATATCCTGCTCTCTGCTCACCGTGAAGAGAATATCGATACTGAGAAGAACTTTATGAGTCTCTTCACTGCTATCAATAAGATGGCGGAGAAATACGATATGCCAATCCTTTATAGCTGTCATCCTCGTAGCCGTAAACGTTTGGAGCAGTCTGGCTTTAAACTGGACAGTCGTGTCATTCAGCATGAGCCTCTTGGCTTCCACGACTACAACTGTCTTCAGATGAATGCTTTTGCTGTTGTATCTGATAGCGGTACTCTGCCAGAAGAAAGCAGTTTCTTTACAAGTGTTGGTCATCCTTTCCCTGCTATCTGCATTCGTACCTCTACAGAGCGTCCTGAAGCAATCGATAAAGCTTGCTTCATCATCGCAGGAATTGACGAAAAATCATTGCTCCAAGCTGTAGATACGGCAGTGACATTGAACCAGAATGGTGACTACGGCATTCCTGTTCCTGACTACATCGAGGAGAATGTCTCTACCAAGGTCGTAAAGATTATCCAGAGCTATGTGGGTATTGTAAATAAGATGGTATGGCGAAAATTCTAGTGACAGGCGCAAAGGGGTTCGTTGGTAAGAATCTGTGCGCACAGCTGAATAACATTAAGGATGGTAAGGCACGTTGCTATGGCGACGTGACAGTTGAGGCCGTGTATGAATATGACTTGGACTCAACTCCCGAGCAGTTGGACGAATACTGCAAGAATGCAGACTTCGTGTTTAACCTCGCAGGTGTGAACCGTCCGCAGAATCAGGAAGAGTTTATGCAGGGCAACTTTGGTTTTGCATCGACTTTGCTTGAAACGTTGAAGAAGCACGGCAATACCTGCCCTGTGATGCTTTCAAGCTCACAGCAAGCCTCTCTTACTGGTCGCTTTGGTAACAGCGAGTATGGCCGCAGTAAGAAGGCAGGTGAAGATCTGTTCTTGGAGTACGGCAAAGAGACTGGCGCAAGAATGTTGATTTACCGCTTCCCGAACCTCTTTGGCAAGTGGTGCCGTCCTAACTATAATAGTGCTGTGGCAACATTCTGCAATGCTTTTGCTAACGACCTGCCATATACAGTGAATGACCCAAGCGTTGAACTGGAATTGTTGTATATTGATGACCTCGTTGATGAAATGATTGCTTGCCTGAAAGGTGAAGAGCATCATTGTGAATTTGACGGGCTTGATGTACTGCCGTCAGCAGAGGGACGTTACTGCTATTGCCCCATTACCCATCACGTAACGCTGGGCGAGATTGTAGAACTCTTGAAGGGTTTCGCTGAGCAGCCCAAGACATTGATGATACCAGAGATACCAGAGAATAGCTTTGCAAAGAAGTTGTATAGCACATATCTGAGCTACTTGCCCAAGGAAAAAGTTGCTTTCCCTTTGAAGATGAATGTGGATGATCGTGGCTCGTTTACAGAGTTGGTGCATACCCTCAATGCAGGTCAAGTGAGCATCAATATCTCAAAGCCAGGCATCACAAAGGGACAGCACTGGCATAATACCAAGTGGGAGTTCTTCATTGTTGTAGCCGGTCATGGTTTGATTCAGGAACGCAAATTGGGTACTGATGATATAATCGAGTTTGAGGTGAGTGGTGACAATATCCAGTGCATCCATATGTTGCCTGGTTATACCCATAACATCATCAACCTCAGTGACACAGAAAACCTCGTCACAGTAATGTACTGCAACGAGATATTCAATCCCAACAAACCGGACACCTACTTCGAACCGGTAAAATAATAGTGATTATAATTTAAACAAGATATAGCAATGAGCTTATTTAAGGACATTTAGAGTCCCTTGATAAGGGACGGCTATAATGCAGGGATAAAATTATTAATGTTATGAGTACATTTAAGGATAAAGTTTTATTAATAACCGGTGGAACCGGTTCTTTCGGTAACGCAGTACTTAACCGGTTCTTGAAGACAGACATTGGTGAGATTCGTATCTTCTCCCGCGACGAGAAGAAACAAGACGATATGCGCCATGATTTCCAGGCACGTATGCCGGAGGTGGCTAACAAGATTAAGTTCTATATTGGTGACGTGCGCAACAAGAGCACACTGAAGTATGCCATGAAGGGCGTAGATTACGTGTTCCATGCAGCAGCCCTGAAGCAGGTGCCCAGCTGTGAGTTCTTCCCCATGGAGGCCGTGAAGACCAACGTGATTGGTACAGACAATACCCTTGATGCCGCCATTGATGCAGGAGTAAAGTGTGTGATCTGCCTATCTACCGATAAGGCTGCTTATCCTATCAACGCGATGGGTATCACCAAGGCCATTGAGGAGAAGATTGCTGTGGCTAAGAGCCGCCTGAGTGGTGACACAAAGATCTGCTGCACACGTTATGGTAATGTGATGTGCAGCCGTGGTTCGGTTATTCCTTTGTGGATTGACCAGATTCGCAAAGGTAATCCCATCACTATTACCGAACCTTCTATGACGCGTTTCATTATGTCGCTGGAAGAGGCCGTTGACCTCGTGCTCTTCGCCTTCGAGAATGGTAAGAATGGTGACATCCTTGTTCAGAAAGCTCCAGCTTGCACAATTGAGACACAGGCAAAAGCTGTAGTGGAGCTCTTTAAGCACCAGTATGGTGAAGCCTTAAACTCCTTAAACTCTGAAACTCTTAAACCCTCAGGCTCGCCTGAGATTCGTGTGATTGGTATCCGTCATGGAGAGAAGATGTACGAGACATTGCTGACTAAGGAGGAGGCTGCCAAGGCTATTGATATGGGCAACTTCTATGCAGTACCTGCTGATAATCGCGACCTCAACTATGATAAGTATTTCAAGGAGGGGGATACCAAGCGCGCACTAATAGATGAGTTTAACTCGAACAACACGAGAATTTTGAATCTGGAGGAAACGAAAGAGAAGATTGCTTCTTTGCAGTATATCCAGAATGAACTCAATGGCATCCCTAATCTCGTATAAGTATGTTCAATTTAGACAAGTTTATTGCTGACAGCGTGACGTTCCGTCCCGTCAGCATGTTTGCCCCAGATATTGAGGCAAACAAGGAGAAACTGACGGCAGAGATAAAGGGTAAGAAAGTATGTGTGATTGGTGGTGCTGGCTCTATCGGTTCCAGCTTCATCAAGGCGGTGCTGCGCTTCGAACCTGCATCGGTGGTGGTGGTTGACCTGAACGAGAACGGGTTGGCAGAGCTGGTGCGCGATGTTCGCTCAACGAACGGGCTGTATGTGCCCGATGAGTTCCGCTGCTACACGCTGAACTTTGCAGACCCTATCTTTGAGCGTATCTTCCGTGAGGAGAAGGGTTTTGACATTGTAGCGAACTTCAGTGCGCACAAGCATGTGCGCTCGGAGAAAGACCGCTACAGCGTGCAGGCGCTGATAGAGAACAACGACATCAAGGCGAAGAAGTTGATGGATCTGCTGACGGTATATCCTCCGAAGCACTTCTTCTGTGTCTCTACGGATAAAGCTGCTAATCCTGTGAACATCATGGGCGCCTCGAAGCGCATCATGGAGGACTTGGTGATGGCGTATAATAAATATTTTAAGGTGACGACGGCCCGCTTTGCGAATGTGGCATTCAGCAACGGTTCGCTGCCTGATGGTTGGATTCACCGCTTGCAGAAGAAACAGCCGCTGGCTGCACCAAGCGATGTGAAGCGTTACTTTGTAAGTCCTGAAGAATCTGGTCAGATTTGTATGCTGGCTTGCATCCTTGGCAATGGTGGTGAAGTGTTCTTCCCTAAACTGGGCGAAGACCAGATGCTCACGTTCTCTGAAATCTGTGATGGCTTCGTGAAAGCCAACGGCTTCGAGAAAGACCCCTGCACTTCTGATAAAGAAGCAATACTCAAAGCTTCTCAACTTGATTTAACTGACACTCAACTCTCAACTCTCAACTCTCAACTCCCGAAGTACCCAACGGTGTACTTCAAGAGTGATACCACGGGCGAGAAGGCTTACGAAGAGTTCTATGTGCCAGGAGAGAAGATTGATATGCAGAGATTCCAAGCTCTTGGTGTAGTTGAACAGACCACTCGCCATGAAATGGCTGAGGTGAACGGTTTCTTTGAGAAGCTGGAAGATATTTTTGCCAAGGATGACTTCACCAAGGCTCAGGTGGTAGAGGCGATTAAAGAGTTCATACCGAACTTTGAGCATGAGGAGAAAGGAAAGAATTTGGATCAAAAGATGTAAGAAATAAATTATTGAATATTATGGCATACAAAATTCCTCTTTTTAATCTGAACTTCGACGAGCGCGAGGCTCAGGCTGCGTATGATACTATTAAGTCGGGTTGGATCTCTACAGGCCCGAAGAATGCTGAGTTAGAGCAGATGTTTATTGATATGTGGAAGGTGAAGTATGCAGTGAGCATGTCGAACTGCACCGATGCCCTTCATGTATGCTGCATGGTTTGTGGCTTTGGCCCTGGCGATGAGGTGATTTGTCCTTCATTGACCTTTGCGGCATCTTGCAACTGCATTCGCTATGTGGGTGCAACACCGGTCTTTGCAGATATTGTTGGTCCTGACCATATCAATATTGATCCTGCTGACATTGAGCGTAAGATTACTCCCAAGACTAAGGGTATTGTAGTGGTTCACATGGCTGGCTTCCCTGCAAAGATGGACGAAATTATGGCTATTGCCAAGAAGCATAACCTGAAAGTGGTTGAAGATGCTTGCCACGGTCCTCTTTCAGAGTACAAAGGTCATAAGTTGGGTACCATTGGTGACTGTGCTGCATTCAGCTTTTTCTCAAATAAGAACATCTCTACAGGTGAGGGCGGTATGTTCATCACCAACAATGAGGAGATGGAGAAGAAAGCCCGTCTTATCCGCTCTCACGGTATGAGTACCATGAGTTATCAGCGTGCCAGCGGTCATGCTACCGAGTATGACATCACCTGCCTTGGCTACAACTTCCGTATGGACGACATTCGTGCTGCCATCGCCATTGAGCAGCTGAAGAAACTTCCTGGCGATTTGGAAACTCGTTTGAAGGTACGCAAGCAGTATGTTGACCGCCTTAGCAAGATTGAAGGTGTTGTCGTACCTTTTGCAGACAATACTGAGTTTGTGAGCAACTATATCTTGCCAACAGTTTTGTTAAACTCAACAAAAGAACGTCGCAACAAGATTCGCGAGTATATTCACGAAGCAGGGGTTCAGACTTCTGTTCATTATCCTGCAGCACATCGGTTCTCTACATACAAAGAACTTGGTGCTGTATTGCCACAGACAGAGTATGTGACAGATAATGAGATTACTCTCCCGATGTATGCAGCATTGACAGAGGAGCAGGTCGATTTTATCTGCGATACTTTTGAGCGTGCGCTCAAAGAGGTTAAATAAAGGTCGCTTCGCTCAAAATCATTCTAAAATCAAGTAGAAAATCATTCAAACTGCATGAACCTCATAGAAGAGCATAATAAAAAATATCAGTTCTTCAGTGATATTACAGGTGTGGCGATGAAAGTACACAGTAAGTATCGTGCAGGTTTGTTGGAATCAGCATACGAAGCAGCCTTCAAATACCTTTTGGAACAGCAAGGTTACAAGGTAGAAAGACAGGTTGAACTGCCTATCTACTGGGAAGATGTAAAACTTGACCAGAAATACAGAATGGATCTCGTGGTCAATGACAACATCATCCTAGAGCTGAAAGCTGTCAACTTTGTGGATAAGGAACATCGAAGACAGCTTTTCAACTACTTGAACCTTACTCACATGACTTATGGTATGCTGATAAACTTTGGTCCGAAAGGACTTTTCTCTGAGTGGTATGAGCGGTATTCAGACGGTGAGATAGAGAAGATTAAACTGTTCTAACGGTTGCGATGCTCAAAATCTTAGAAAAATTGACTCAAAAATAATTGAATGATTTTAAAATTGATTTTCTTGAGATTTTGAGGAACGAAGTGACGACCAGAAAGAATATACAATGGAAGAAAAAAAGAAAGTATTAATATTTGGTGTAGGCGAGCTACAACGCTCAATCATTGACCGAGCCAAGAAGATGGGACTCTATACCGTGGGCATAGATCCTTGTGCAGATGCAACCTGCAAGGATTGTGTTGATGCTTTTGAGGTGGTGCCAGGTCAGGACTATGAGGCACATTGTGCTGTTGTGGAGAAGTATGGTATTGATGCCATTGTAACAGCGGCAACAGATAAACCTCTGGTCATGATGGCTCGCATTGCTGAGAAGTATGGATTCCCATTCTATTCTGTTGAAACTGCTCAATGGAGTACCGACAAGTTTCAGATGAAGGAACGTTTCATGGATGGCGGTGTTCCATGTGCTAAAGGACGTTTGGTGAAGTCTGTGAGTGAGGTTGAGGATTTTGAGTTCCCTGTCATTATCAAGCCAAGAGATAATTCTGGTAGTCGCGGCGTTAAACTCTGTCGCAGCAAAGAAGAACTAGAGGCATCCATGAGCGAAGCCCTTGAGGTATCTAAGTTGGATACGGTGCTTGTTGAGGAATTCATCGAAGGTCCCGAGTACAGCATTGAGGGACTTCATCACGACGGAAAGTCAGAGGTTATCCAATTCACGGAGAAGAAAACGACAGAGTTCCCTTACAATGTGGAGTTAGGCCATATCCAGCCTGCTAACATTTCTGATGAGAATAAGCAGAAGATTCGTGAGATAATAGCAAAGATCGGCAAAGCACTGAACTTCGAGAACTGCCCTTCACATACTGAGTTGAAGATAAACGAGCGTGGAATCTTTGTCATTGAAACAAGCCCCCGTTTAGGCGGTGACTATATCACATCTACATTGACTCCGCTCTCAACTGGAGTTAATCTTGAAGATGAACTGCTGAAAATTGCCTTGGATGGAACCATCAATCCTCAGCCGGAAGCCGTGCAGTATTCTGGCGTTCGCTTCTTTGATTTTGACGAAGGTAGCGTTATCAAGCACGTGCCTGACGAGAATTTTGTTAAGGCATGGCCGCATGTTGTGGACTTCTCGTTCAATCTTGCAGAGGGAGAAAAGGTGAATCGCATTACCTCCAGTTTGAATCGATACGGACATTTGACGCTGATTGCAGGTAACAGAGAGTCCATCGAAGATGCCTTTGAAAAATATGAGAAAGCAATAAAAGAACAAACATTTCAGAACTGAAAGGAATCACATGAAGAAGTTACTCATCCTTAATTCCAACATTTCAAGCAAAGAGATTATTGAATATGCCAAATCTCAGGGCGTATATACAATTGTTGCTGACCGTAAAGATATCAATGACTTCTCCGCCAAGCGCTATTCAGACGAGGCATGGAAGATAGATCTGCTAGATATGGATGCTCTTGAAAAGAAATGTCGTGAAGCATCTATTGATGGCATAATCTGCGGTGTGTCAGAATTTACATTGGATATTCTTTCTGAATTATGCCAACGTCTTAAAAAGCCATGTTATTTTACACCTGAAGCCATGCACTATTCCCGTGACAAGGCAGACTTTAAAAAGGCATGGAGAAAAATGGGCGTACCTTTGGCTGATGATTATTTCATCTCTCCCGAATTGAAGGATGAAGAACTTGAAAACATTAAGTACCCTGTTGTTGTTAAGCCTGTAGATTGTTGTGCCAACACCGGCATCTCTTTCTGTTATAATAAAGAAGAACTTAAAAAGGGATACAAGTATGCACTTTCGGTATCGAATAGCACCAAGATTGTTGTTGAGAGGATGCTCAAAGGTAAAGAGTGGTATGCTTTCTATGCTATGGCTGGTGGTGAGTGTACACTATTGGCTCTTAATGCCATGTATTCCCAACCTGGATATCCTACCAACTGCTATGTTATTACTACTACGGTTTCGAACAATGTGGATCGTTTTATAAAAGAGGCTAATCCTTCTATTATGGAAGCCCTGAAGAGCATTGGTTGCAGAGAAGGTATTGCGTGGGTGCAGTTGATGCTTGATGAAGACAATCATTTCTATGTGCTTGAGATGGGATATAGGGGTGATTCAGAAATGTTGTTCCTGCCATACAAAGAACTGCTTGGCTTCGATTCAGTAAAACTTTGGGTTGACTATGCACTTGGCATTCAGAGTGATCCCAAAATCTTGCCCCCCCCCACAAGCTCACGCCTTTACCAAGACAGCAACCAGCTACATGCTATGGGCTACGCAAGATGCTGTTATCAAGAAAATAGTCGGTATGGATGAGATAGCTTCTATGAAGAATGTCTATATAGGCCAATGGAAAGGCGTAGGCGATGAAGTCCATCAACACACCAGTATGGCAACCATCTGTTTCTCTAACGAAAACATTGAGGAAACGTGCGAAATGATAGAGAAAATCAATAGAACAGTCAAGTTCCTCAATGAAAATGGCGAAGATATAATCATTAAATATACTGAGTTTGATTATTTGAAGCAAATGTATCAAAACGGTATAGAAGGGAGATAACGATGATAAATTGGTACAAAGCGAATAGCGTCTTTTTCTGGACGCTGGTCATTGCAATTTGCGTGATAGTATTTGGCGCTGTATATAGCAGTACGCTTGGTGACATTGCCGGAAAATTTATGAGTTGGGTGAGCCATTATTTCGGATGGCTCTACATCCTTTCCATTGTGGCCTTCATTGGATTCTGTGTATGGATTGCAATGAGTAAATATGGTAAGATTAAGCTCGGTAAAAACGATGATAAGCCGGAGTTCAGTACCTTTAGCTGGTATGCCATGCTTTTCTGTGGCAGCACTGGCATTGGGCTAGTGTTCTGGAGTATTGCTGAGCCGCTTTCTCATTATGCTGCTCCACCTGTAGGCATAGAGCCTGGAACGATGGACGCAATAGATTTCTCTATCCGTACCTGCTATCTGCACTGGGGTATCACTCAGTGGGTTTGCTTTGCTGTGGTTGGATTGGGTATAGCATATTTTCAGTTCCGCAAAGGAAAGAATGCTCAACTGAGTAATCTGCTAACTCCTCTTGTTGGTGAAAAGAGAACCAACGGCTGGTTTGGAAGGTTCATTGACGGATTCTCTGTAGTTGTATCATTTGCTGGTGTTGCTACTTCACTAGGACTTGGCGTTAGCCAGATTTGTGGTGGTTTGGAGCATTTGTTTGGAATTCCCAAGACACAAGAGACAATACTCTGGATTATTATCTTTATCACTCTTGTGTTTATCATCAGTGCCATCACTGGTGTTTACAAAGGCATCAAGATTCTGTCCAATTTCAACACCTATTTAGCTTTAGCGCTTTTGGCTGTAGCATTTATAGTAGGTCCAAAAGTTACCATTCTGAATAACTTGACAAATAGTGTTGGTCAGCACATTCAGTATTTCTTCAAAGATCTGTTTATGACCAATGCCTTTGGTGATAATGAGTGGGTAATGAACTGGCGCGTTTTCTACTATGCCTGGTTTGTGGCATGGGTACCGTTTGTTGGTATGTTTGTGGCCAGAATCTCCAAAGGGCGCACCATCCGTGAGTTTATAATGGGTGTGGTGCTGGTCCCTTCATTATTTACTATCTTATGGTTATCGGTGTTCAGCGCCATAGCGCTCAGTACTGTGCAGGGATGGAGTTTGGAAAACGTACAACAGTTGATTGCTTCGCCTGAGACAGCAGTATTCATTGTGTTCCAGAACTATCCACTGAGCAAAATCATTTCTATGATGATAGTCGTGCTGCTTGGCGTGTTCTTTATTACTTCTGCAGATAGCGCAACCTATTCTCTTAGTGTAATGACATCTAACGGAAGTATTACACCGCCTACCTATAAAAAGGTTATTTGGGGTATAGTTGTAGCCGCCATTGCATATATTTTGCTCTCTGCCGGTAGTTTGAAACCGTTGCAGACCATTTCAATTGCTGCCACACTGCCGTTCTTGATAATTATGATAGCTATGATGCCTGCATTGGTGAAAGAGTTGAAAAAAGATAAAGAGTAACAATTGTTTTCTTAATACATCCTTGAAACAAAATGAAAAGAATTCTTTTGTCATTGGTGATAGTTGTTTCATCATTAGAGGCATTTGCACAGGTTCCTTATTTTGCAGGAACCGTGGGTGATGGAAAATTGTATGGATATACCTCTCTGAAGGTGCGTCCGGGTATAAATGCACAGGAAACCTATACTTGTTTTCAGTATGGAATAGGCGATCATTTTGCCGCAGGTACTGATATCTATACAGGAGTCAATTCTGCTTATTGGGGATTTCTGGTACGCTATGGTTTAAAGATTAACCCTTGGTTTGGTATAGGAGCACAAGTGACACCATCCTTTGATTTGAAAAACAGCTTTAAATATAGCTATACCACGGGAGCAATTTATATGAATGGCCAGATTACCAAGGATGGAAAGTTGTTCTGGTGTTCAAATACTTGGTTTGGCCTTAACAAGGATGCTGACAATACCTATACTAACTGGGAGTATTTGGGATATACTTTCAAGGTAGGAAAGAATAGTATAACGCCGATGATTGGAGCCATTCACTCTTGGAAGTTTGACCAAGATGTTGATTTGGCTGTTGGCGCATATTATAGTATTGGAAAGTTTAATATTTATCTGTGGGGGAATGACTTCTTTAAGAAAAATCCCCGTATGGTACTGGGTGTTGATTTCGCATTATAAGTTGTATTTGTCATATGAACAAAGAGTTGGTTAAAAGAAGAACAATTACACCCTCCACTACATTGCTGGATGCAATGAAAAAGATGGATGAGGTGAAGGTGAAGAATCTTTTTGTTTTTCTGGAGGAAAAATTCTGTGGGTTGGTGACCATTGGTGATATTCAACGCGCCATTATTAAGAGCATACCTCTTACCGAGCAAGTTGGAAAGATACTCAATACTACCAAAATCTATGCATCTGTAGATGATTCTATCAATGAAATCAAAGAAAAGATGCATCAGATTTGGGCAGATTGTATGCCTGTTCTTGATAAAAAAGGGAATCTGAAGGATATTGTATTCTGGAAAGACGTGTCGGGCAATGATGTGCAGTCTGAGCGCCAACCCATCCATCTTCCTGTTGTTATTATGGCAGGCGGTAAGGGTACGCGCCTAAAACCCATCACCAATGTTATTCCGAAGCCCTTGGTCCCCATTGGCGATAAGACTATTTTGGAAACGATTCTTAACCAGTTCGAAGGCATTGGCTGCCATAAGTTCTATATGTCGGTCAACTACAAGGCTGACATGATGAAATACTATCTCAGTCAGCTTGACCACAAATATGACATCGAATTCTTCCAGGAGGACAAACCACTGGGTACCATAGGTAGTGTTTCTCTTCTGAAAGGTAAAATAACCACTCCGTTCTTTGTGAGCAACTGTGATAGCATCAACGAGCAGGACTATCGTGATGTTTATGACTACCACGTAGAGAACCATAACGACCTTACCATTGTCACGATGGTAAAGACATTCAAGATTCCCTACGGTGTAATCGAGACAGGCGAGGACGGCCTGATGACCTCATTGAGTGAAAAACCTGAGTTGACTTACCAGGTAAATACTGGAGTTTATATACTCAATCCCAGCTGCATTGATGAGATACCAGAAGGCGAATTCTTCCATATTACTCATTTGATGGAGAAGATTAAAGCCCGTGGTGGTAGAGTTGGTTGTTTCCCAGTCAGCGAACACGCGTGGAAGGATATGGGTGAATGGCCGGAGTACCTTAAGATGATAAATGTACTTTAGCTTTTGGCCGTTGGCTATTGGCTGTAAATAAAAAATAATATGACAAACCGAGAAAAATACCATTTCGATGACTTTACGCTTGACAATTATAAGCGTCTTATTGAACTGGCGAAGGAGAAAGGCTATCAGTTCATTTTGCACAAGGATGAGTTTGTGCCAGAGCGGAAGGATATTATCTGGCGACACGATGTGGAGTTTGAACCGGATATCGCCTTAAAAATGGCTCAAATTGAGAATGATCTTGGCGTTCAAGCCACATATTTCTTCCAGTTGCATAGCGAATGTTATAACCTGTTTGATGACCACTATAGAGGAATTTTCCATCAAATCAAGGATTTGGGACATCATGTGGGTTTGCACTTCGATTGCTATTATTGGAGAATTAACGACGAGAAACAGCTCGATGAGTTCATCACGATTGATCGACAGTATTTCGAGAAGAACCTTGGTGTTGAAATAGACACCTTCTCTTTCCACAACACCACTCCTTTTACACAAAGTTGTCTGGAGTATCGCTATGGTAACCTCATCAATGTGTATTCTTCTTATTTCAAGGAACATTACAACTATTGTGGTGACAGCCTTGGCTACTGGCGTTTCGACCGTTTGGAAGAAGTGTTGAATGACGATACGGTACAACATCTTCAAGTTTTAACCCATGATGCAAATTGGGCTGACGAAGTGTTGTCTCCAAGAAAACGCTACATACGTGCCATGTATAATCGTGCTGACCGTTTGATAGAAGAGCAGATAGAGTCTGTGCATGTTCTTGGTATGTTCTGTCCTGATGATGATATAGATTGAAACAAGACTCATAAAATATGAAAGGAATAGTACTTGCTGGAGGTTCCGGCACCAGACTTTACCCTATTACAAAGGGTGTTAGCAAACAATTGCTACCTATTTATGATAAACCGATGGTTTATTATCCAATCAGTGCTTTGATGCTAGCAGGTATCAGGGATATTCTTATTATCTCCACGCCATACGACCTTCCTGGCTTTAAGCGTTTGCTGGGGGATGGCTCAGATTATGGAGTACATTTTGAATATGCAGAACAGCCCAGTCCCGATGGCCTCGCTCAGGCTTTCATCATTGGCGAAAAGTTCATTAGTGATGACAGTGCCTGCCTTGTTTTGGGTGATAATATCTTCTACGGCAGTGGCTTTACCGCTTTGCTCCGTAACGCAGTGAAAGATGCTGAGGAGAACAAGAAAGCCACCGTCTTCGGTTACTGGGTCAGCGATCCAGAGCGTTATGGTGTGGCAGAATTTGATAAGAACGGCAATTGCCTCAGCATTGAAGAGAAGCCTAAAGAGCCGAAGAGCAATTATGCTGTGGTGGGGCTTTACTTCTACCCCAACAAGGTGGTGAACGTTGCCAAGACCATCAAGCCCTCTGCACGTGGTGAATTGGAAATAACTACTGTTAATCAGGAGTTCTTAAAGGATGGAGAACTGAAAGTTCAGGTCTTTGGCCGTGGCTTCGCATGGTTAGATACAGGTACTCATGATAGCCTTGCAGAGGCATCCACCTTCGTAGAGGTCATTGAGAAACGCCAGGGTCTGAAGGTGGCCTGCTTGGAGGGTATTGCTTACCGCAATGGATGGATTTCTGAAGAAAAGATGCGTGAGTTGGCAAAGCCTATGCTCAAGAATCAATACGGTCAGTATCTTCTCAAAGTCATCGACGAAATGAAAGAAGAGATTAACTCGCTTAGTTTCACTCACCCTAATATGTTGGGACCAAAAGAATAACAAGAGAAACCCTCATTAAACAGCAACAAATTGTAGTAATGAAAAGCACCCCCCCCCACCTGTCAATTAGAAAAACAAGTATTTAAGAAACAACGTAGCAGTAATCTAGAGTTGTATCGAATTGTCTGTATGCTGATGATTGTTGCCCACCATTTTATCCTATCTGGTTTTGTTGCGGACAACGGTCCCTTAGTTAACAAACCTCTATCAGCAAATAGTGTTTTTCTTTGGATATTCGGGGCATGGGGTAAGACAGGTATCAATTGCTTTATGATGATTACTGGGTACTTTATGTGTACCAGTAAAATCACATTACGGAAGCTCTTAAAACTCTTGGCTCAGGTTTACTTTTACAGATTAATCTTTTTTGCGCTTTTTTTGAGCATAGGATATGAAACGTTGAGTACAATGAGGTTGGTGAAGATACTGATGCCTTTCTGGGGGGTGGAGTATGGTTTTACACCGTGTTTTATAGTGTTTTTCCTCACAATACCTTTTTGGACAATTCTTGTTCAGAACATGACAAAACGGCAACATGAATTGCTTTTGATACTTATGCTTGGTTGTTATACACTATTAGGGTCTGTACCAACTTTCACGGTTTCTTTTAATTATGTAACCTGGTTTGGTATTATATTCTTAATTGCTTCATATATTCGTCTATACCCAACAAGAATATTTGAGCGTAAAGCACTTTGGGGATGGTTGACACTGACTCTGATTATCGTGTCTATGCTGAGTGTTGTAATACTACAAAAGTATTTAGGGGCCAATTATTTCTTCATGTCGGACACCAATAAGGTTTTAGCTGTAGCAGTGGCTGTAAGCTCATTCCTGTGGTTCAAAAATATAGACATCAAGTATAGTAGAGTCATTAATGCCTTTGGCGCAGGAACATTTGGCGTGTTGTTAATCCACGCTAATTCTGATGCAATGAGAACTTGGCTATGGAAGGATACGATTAATGCGGTTGGTCATTATTCACTGGATTTTGGGCATTTAGTGCTATTCAGTGTTGGAGTAGTCTTGGCTGTTTTTATTATTTGCAATTTAATAGATCAATTACGTATTGCCACTGTAGAAAAATGGTTCTTTAACTGGTATGATAATAAGGTTTCAATGAAAGCTGAAGCCCTTGTTAATAAGATAATAATGAAACAATAGTATAGTATGGATAAAATTACCGTCACCTCGCCGTTGCTGCCCAGCCTCGACGAGTTTAATGAAATGCTTAAAGAAATCTGGGCAAGTAAGTGGGTAACAAACAACGGTCAGTTCCATAGACAGTTGGAACAGGAGCTCGCTGAATATCTGAAAGTACCATATATAAGCCTGTTCACGAACGGCACTTTGCCGCTATTGACGGCTTTACAGGCTCTTCGCATAACAGGTGAGGTGATAACCACTCCTTACAGTTTTGTAGCAACCACTCATAGCATTTGGTGGAATGGTTGTCGCCCTGTATTCGTGGATATTGAGGAAGAAACCTGTGGTATTGACCCCGATAAGATAGAAGCGGCCATAACGCCCAAGACCACGGCTATAATGCCCGTGCATTGCTATGGCAAGCCGGTAAACATGAAGGCAATTCAGGCAATTGCAGATAAATATGGTTTGAAGGTGATCTACGATGCCGCACACGCCTTTGGTGTTGAGGTAGATGGTGAGAGCGTACTTAATGCAGGTGATATGAGTACGCTTAGTTTCCATGCCACAAAGGTTTATAATACCCTTGAAGGTGGTGCTTTGGTAATGCACGACGAAGTGACAAAGAAGCGTATAGACTATCTAAAGAACTTTGGTTTTGCTGGAGAAACAGAGGTAGTTGCTCCCGGTATCAACAGCAAGGTTGATGAGGTAAGAGCGGCATACGGATTACTTAATCTAAAGCAAGTAGATGAAGCCATAGAGAAACGTCATCAGGTAGCCATCAAGTACCGTAAAGCATTACGCAATGTGCCAGGAATCCGTTTCTTTGACGATATGTCTGGAGTGCGTCATAATTACAGTTATTTTCCCATCTTTATCAATGCAAAGGAATATGGTAAGACTCGCGACCAACTCTACTTTGAGATGAAAGAGAAAAATGTGCTTGGACGCCGGTATTTCTATCCACTTATTAGTACATTCAGTACCTATCGTGGTCTTCCGAGTGCTGCACCTGCGAACCTACCAGTAGCGACACGTTTGGCAGAGGAGGTGATATGCCTGCCTATGCATCATGAACTAAGCGAAGAAGATATTACAAGAGTTTTGAATTTGATAATGTAATAAAATATAATTAACATGACTAAAACAATATTGTCAGTTGGGGCAGGCTATCCCCAGGAAGAATTTGCAGATGCAATTAAGGCCAGAGGCTATAACCTTATTTCGATTGGAAAAGGGAAAAACTCTGAGCATGTTATTTCTGTAAGCGATGTGTTTGCAGAAGTTGATACACACTCTTTCGAAGAGGTAGATAAATGGATAAGTGAAAACAATATTCATTTTGATGCGGCAGGTTCCTTTGCTGGAGGTGGCGCAATTATCACTCTTCAGAGGATAAATAAGAAGTATGGAATGCCAACACAAGTGCCTGATGACTTGATGGTAGGTATGGATAAGTTTTCTCAGGCGGACTTGTATGAGAAATACAACTTAACATCAATAAAATCATGGACTGTGTCAGAACTGAAGGAAGTGCCAGAAGATATTGACGAGTTTGTAGTTAAGCCTGCAGTGGGCCGAGGAAGCGTTGGTGTTGAGTTCGTAAGTAGAGATGAACTTATTACAAAACTATCTCAACACAGTATTCCTGATGATTACATCATTCAAGTATTCAGGAGGGGTGTTGAGTTCAGAATGTTGCTGATTGTTCAGCGTGGACAAATAAAGCTTTTGGCGCCCGTCAAAAGACGTTCTTTCAGAGATACTTCATTCCTCGGACGTTTGAGTTGTTCAACGGAAGAACTTCCTCGAATTGAAAAATACTGCGAGAAGATGATTAGTGATATGAATATCGAAAACGGTATTATTAAGTTTGATATTCTTGTCAGCAATCTTCATATAGACATGATTGAAATGGATATTTCCGTTGGAGGCGGAATCTATTTCAAACGATACATAGAGAAGCTCTTTGAATGGGATATTATCAATAAGTATATTGATTTGATTTTGGATGAACCATTGGATGAGGCTCATATAGCAAATCCGAACCTCGTGATGGATTATGTGTATAATGAGACGGGTAAGCCATTCGTGATGGATGCAAATAAGCTAGAGGCTACTCTTAAATCTTACATTAAAGGTGACATTAAAGTTGTTTATAATAAGTTTGAACCATGGAAGACAGGGAAAATGGGCTCAAATGCCGACTTTATTTGTACCATTATTCATGATGATGCAAATGTTACAAATGAGGCTCTTAATGATTTGTTGAACCAACAGTTGTTTGAGAAATGGGCAAAATAGTTAGTGTCTCGGAAACGGAAAGGAAGTACTTGGTAAAATCGTTTACCAAGGATTCTTTGTGGGATAGAGAGTTTATTATCTACCAATGGTATGATAAAAAAGAGAAAGAGAAGAAAACGAAGTTGATTATAGACATCCCAAATCTTACGACCAAGTGGGTAAGAGTTACTAAAAAAAGATTGTCAAATGCTGAATCACAAAAAACGGTTGAATACTTGAATTCAAAGGATATAGATTTGAAAAAATTGTTGGGTGAACCGTTTGTTTGTAAGAGGCGTTTCCTAAAAGGGAAGATTAGCATTGACTATTTTATTCGTTCAAATGGTGCTTGTGATTACCTTCTAGAAGACGAGGGGGATGAAGCAATGCTTAAGGCATTTGTCTCTTCCTGTAACGCATCTCTTACAGATGTTACTGATGATATCTCATATAGGAACACAAATATGACGACGCCATTTTCGGAAGAGGACAAAAAACAGTTGGAGTTTCTGCTTAATACGCTTTACTGCCAACAGAAATAGAGGAAAAACTAATCGTAATAATATTAATCAATAGAATTGTATAAAAAAATAATTAGGTATCACTAAATGAGGAATACTCCTATCATTTTTTCCGGCTGGAATGTCCGGGCTGTTCTTGCCTTTAGCCGTTTTTGTTCAAAGAGAAATATCCACCTTGGCATAGTGGCAAAAGGAGATGATGACCCGATATTATTGACTGACTACAAAAGTAATGTTATTCTTAAGAGAAGCAGATCTGCTATTGATTTAGAATTATTTACTGAACTATATAATATATGTCAGTCAAAGGGATATGACAACCCCGTAATAATCCCGTCAACAGAATATCTAAACAGACTTCTGTTAGAGAAAAGGGATGATATTGAGCATATTGGATTCCAAATACCTCTATGTGAGGAGTCTTTATACAGCAAACTTTCGGATAAAAAGTTGTTTGAAGACACTTGCCGGCAGTATGGCATTTCAGTACCTGAAGTTTATGATAGCATTACTCCGGATAGAATACCGTTTGTAATAAAGCCAAAATCATATTTTTCTCAGGGAAGGTTTATAACAGAAAAGCCTAAGCCCATACTTAGTATAGAAGATTACGAACGTGTTAAAGGTTTAGATTTTTCGAACAGCTATGTTCAAGAGTTCATAGGAGGTGATTCTTACTATTTGTTATGCTACTTCTCTAAAGATGGAAGTTATAGCGTTTATTCACAAGAAAACCTTATCCAGCAACACGATGGACTTTCTATAGTTGGTGCGAGGTCTTCTAATATACACTTGGATAAACGTGTAAATAAGTATATTGAAATGCTTAAAGACCTCCATTACCATGGTCTTATTATGATTGAAATACGCGATTACAAGGGAGAATTCTACATGATAGAGGCAAATCCAAGATTATGGGGGCCTTCTCAGTTGATTCTGGATTCCAATATGGATTTGTTTGACAGATTTGCGTGTGATAATGGCTTTCAAGATGACCATATGACTGATCCATATAAAGTTAATACAGAATATTTCTGGTTTGGCGGGATTGTTGAAACCCAGTGGAAACAACGCGACTTGGCCTTCCATAATGGATATACATACGAGCTCATGGGAAAAGACCTAGGTACGTGGCTTAAGAATGATATCTATAAAAGGAAAGATAGCTATTTGGCATTCATTGGAGAGATAACTAACGATTGATAAATACATACTAAATATGAGTGAAGTACAGAAGTATGCACCGGTATATATTCCAACACTCAACAGATTTGAGCACTTCAAACGCTGCTTGGAGTCGTTAGAACGTTGCACAGATGCGGATAAGACAGACGTATATGTCGGACTTGACTATCCTCCTTCAGAAAAGTATGTTGAAGGATGGAAAAAGATAGATAAGTATCTTTCTGAGAAGGAGAAGAAACATGGCTTCAAGAACCTATATGTCCGCAGAAGAGACCATAATTGTGGCGTAGGAACTGTCAACAGTAACAGCATGCTACTTCTTCAGGAGATACGGCAATCCTATGATCGTTATATTATAACAGAGGATGATAATGAGTTCTCCCCGAATTTCTTGTCATATTGCAATTGGGGCTTGGAGTATTCAAAAAATGATGATAGAATACTTGCTGTATGTGGTTTCAATATAGTTGAAACACCCAATATAAAGAATAATGTATATACATATAACAAGGCTTATTGTGCATGGGGGGCAGCTTTTTGGGTTGAGCGAAGGGATAGAATGCAAGAATTATATGATTTTGACAAGATAAAAAAGATAGTTGATTCTTATCCTCTTTCTACTGTTTTTAGTGAAAGCATAGTACTAGCCTCTTCATTACTTTATATGTTGAAAAAGAGGCACATTCTAGGAGATACTATTTTGCAAGCCATCCCAGAAGACAAAAGGTGGTGCGTTTTCCCAAAAGTTTCAATGGTTCGTAACTGGGGGCATGACGGCAGTGGCCAGCACGGTAAAAACTTGGATTCTTATCAGCGTCTTATAAATCTTCCTATTGACGAATCGTTGGTGTTTGAACCTCATATTGAAAACGATCTTTATACACAAGAGATAGAGTTAGCATATAAAGAAAAAAATGCTATTCCTCTAAAAGAAAGGGTTCGTTCGGTTTTAAGATTCCTTATATATAAGTTAACAGGTAAAATTGTAGTTTTAGAAAGACCCAAATACTTGAAATAACGAAAGTATGGCAAAAAGTAGTATCGCAAAAGGAGCTATAATTTCCTATATATCAATATTCCTCAATATCGTTATCTCCTTGGTATATACACCTTGGATGATAAACCAGGTTGGTGTGTCAGATTATGGTTTATATAGTTTGGTTACTGCATTTTTGTCATATTTTCTGCTGGATTTCGGTCTTTCTGGTACTATCACTCGTTTTATTGCCAAATATAGGGCCGAGGGTGATGAGGAAAAGGTTGCTAATATGCTTGGTATAACAGCAAAGGTATATCTGATATTTGATACCATCATATTTGTTGTCCTATTTGTACTGTTTTTCTTCCTTGCCAATATATTCGGAGGGTTAACGCCAGAAGAGATAGAAAGACTTAAAGTCTTGTACTGCATTGCTGGAACTTTTAGCGTACTTTCTTTCTTGTTCAAACCAGTTAGTGGTGCCATGATGGCATACGAGTTCTTTGTGGAGAACAAGTTGCTGGATTTGGTAGTCCGGGTAGGTACAGTAATATTGATAGTTATAGCGTTGCTTCTTGATGGGAACGTTTATCATATTGTATTCATTACAGGAGCGGTTGGATTCGGGACCGCTGTTCTTAGATACTTAATCTTCACAAAGAAGTCAAAAATCAGAATTAACTGGAAGTATTTTGAGAAAGCAGAACTTATTGCACTTTTCTCTTTCTCTGCATGGATATTACTTGTTCAGTTGGCTCAGATGTTCAGGCTAAGTTTAGTCCCAACCATTCTCGGGATATTCTCTGACACGACTGAAATATCAATTTTTTCAGTGGGGCGTAACCTTGAAGGAATGGTATATACTATTTCTGCCGCGTTAAATGGCCTTTTCCTGCCAGTAGTATCTAGATTGTCGCATTCTGGTGACAGGAAAAGTATTATGGATTTGATGATAAGAGTTGGGAGAATACAGTTATATGTCATTTTTCTGATATTTGCAGGTTTCTGTGCTTTTGGTGAGCGTTTTATTCATTTGTGGGTTGGAGAGACGTTCCATGCATCATACTTTGTGTTCATATTCTTAGTATTTGTGAATGTCATTTCATTAACAATGCAAATTGCAATGGACATGGTATATGCAGAGAATAAAATAAAACATACAGCAACTCGAGTTTTGATAAGTTCTGTGATTGGTATTATTCTCTCTATCATCGTCGCTCCAAAATATGGTGCTCTGGGTTGTGCTGCCGCTACGGGTGTGGCATTGATACTAACACAAATACTCTATGTGGATTTCTATCAAAGAAAAATGGGGCTGGATATGAAGCATTTTTTCAAAAACTGTCATCTGAGAATCCTGCCCCCACTGACGGTTTATACCGTTGCCGCTTATTTCATACAACGTTATTTACCCTTTGAAGGATGGATGGCTTTGATTATTTCCATGGGAATCTATGCTATAGGGTATTGTGTTATAATATGGTTGTTCTTGGCGAACAAATACGAGAAGAATCTCGTTTTAAGTTTCATGTCCAAGAAACGTATTAATGAATCAGAGTAATATATGGACAAGCTTTCATTCAAGGAATTCAAACGATTAGTAAAGACGGATTTGCGGTGTTATATGAAGCCTTTCTGGTACTGCGTTCTAATGGTGCCTGGGTTTAAATATACCTTCAATCACAGACTATGCTATTATCTCTCAAAGCATAAGCTATTATTCCCTCTGTATATTTTACAGTATTTTAGGTTGAGACATCTGACCTTCAAATTAGGAATAGAAGTGGTAAGAGACATGAGCCTTCCAGAGGCTTTCTGTATAGCCCATTTTGGCGGCATTACGTTTTATCCGAAGTCTTGCGGAAAAAATGTATTGCTGCGGCCAGGTGTCGTTGTCGGAACGGCTGGTAGTTTCGATTATAGTAAGAATCCAATTATTGGAAACAATGTGAAATTTGGAGCCCATTCCTGCGTTCTGGGGGGGGTGGAAATTGGTGATAACGTGGTTATAGCTGCAAATGCTGTGGTTGTTAAAGATGTGCCTTCTAACTGCGTAGTTGCAGGTGTTCCTGCAAGAATTGTTAGATATTTAACTGAAAACAATAATCAAAAAGAATAAAATGAAGAAGATAGTTAAACTTAGTGAGATCAAAGATACACTAGGCGATTTGTTGATAACCACTTATGGCCCGACCGAAGATGTGTATATTGATAACTTGGCTGATGTGCAGCATGTCAATGAAACCACTCTGGATTGGGTAGGCAATAATAAGAAAAACCAGCAGGTTATCGCTGAACAGTCCCCGGCCAAAGTAATCCTTGTCAGTGAGAAGGTGGCCTATACGGAAGAGTTGAAGGAACAAAAGAGGACCCTCTTGGTGGTTAGTAACCCCAGACAAGCTTTGGCAGTCATCGGGAATGCTTTCTTTCTGGAGATGGGAACACATGAAATCCATCCTACGGCAATCGTTGATCCTGAAGCAAAAATAGGTAAAGATGTATATATTGGACCATACGCTGTAATTGGTAAAGCTGAGGTAGGCGATAATTGCAGTATCAGTGCCTTTGTTAAAATTTACGACAATGTCAAGATAGGCCATCATTGCTTCTTCAAAGAGGGTGCTGTCATTGGAGGTGCCGGATTCGGATTCGAGAAGGATGCCGATGGTAACCGTTTCCGTTTTCCTCAGCTTGGAAAGGTGGTGATTGGAAATTATGTTGAGGTGGGTGCAAATTCCACCATAGACAGAGGCGCTCTTTCGGATACCGTTATTGGCGATTATACTAAAATGGATAATCTTTGTCACATAGCCCATAACAATGTGGTTGGTAAGAACTGTATCTTTACTGCTGGCAGTATTGTGTCTGGCTCGTGTGAGATTGGTGATAATACCTGGGTAGGCCCTAATTCGACCATCAACAACTGGATAAAAGTGGGGGCCGATTCATTGATTGGTATTGGTTCAACTGTAGTAATGAAAGTTAAGGACGGGACGAAAGTATTTGGAGTCCCGGCAGAAAAAGTGGAATTCTAAAGTTTATAAGTGATTATTTTAGAGATTATTAACAATTAAAATGAATACTATTATGGAATTAGACGAATTTGTAAAGAACTTTGCTGAGCAGTTTGAGGATACTGATACTTCTGAAATCACAGCCTCTACACAATATCACGATCTTGATGAGTGGAGTTCACTCATTGGTATGAGTGTGATTGCTATGGTCAAAGAGGTCTATGGTAAGAAGGTGACAGGAAAGCAGATTAAAGAGTGCAAGACAGTAGAAGCATTGTTTAACGTAATAGCTGCCGCAGAATGATAGACTACAATCCGTTCACACTTGAAGGTAAAACCATTTTGGTGACAGGCGCCTCCTCGGGCATTGGAAAAGGTATTGCTATTACTTGCTCCAGGATGGGGGCAACGGTCATCATCAACGGTAGAAATACTGAGAGGTTGCATGAAACACTCTCCCAGATGAGTGGAGAAGGACATACTGTGGCTGCGGTTGATTTAACAGATGCCGGTGCTTTGGCTTCTATGGTGAACCAATTGCCCAAGTTGGACGGGTTGGTACAGTGTGCTGGTTTGGGGCAAAGGGTGGCCTGTAAGGATTTGCATTCAGAAGATGTCAATCAGGTGATGGATGTGAACTTCAAGGCTCCCGTTATGCTCCAGGCTGAATTGCTGCGGCAAAAGAAGATAAACAAAGGGGCATCCATTGTGTTTGTAGCATCCATAGCATCGTGGTCTCCCAGTTTGGGCAATTCTATCTATAGTGCCTCCAAAGGTGCTATTATCTCTTACGCTAATTGCCTGTCGCTGGAGTTGGCTCCAAGGAAGATTCGCGTGAATTGCATCAGCCCCGCGATGGTATGGACTGATTTGATTCTCAATGAGAGTATTGATGTGGAATTGCTCAAGGAAGACGAAGCGACTTACCCTCTCAAGCGCTACGGTCAACCTGAGGATATAGCCAATCTTGCAGTCTATATGCTGTCCGACGCTTCCACATGGATGACAGGGAGTAATGTAAATATAACAGGAGGGGGCATTTTATAGTAAGATAATGAAAGCATTTATTAAAGCGTTATCGTATTACCTGCCTGAAAGGGTGGTTACGAATGAGGAACTAGTACAAGAGTTCCCTGAGTGGAGTGTGGACAAAGTAGCTCAGAAGGTTGGTGTTGATTCTCGCCATTTGGCAGCTGAAAATGAAACGGCAGGCGACATGGCTGAAAAAGCAGCCCGCAAACTGTTTGAAGAGTATAGCATCAGTCCGTCGGAGATTGACTTCGTGATGCTATGTACACAGAGTCCAGACTATTTCCTGCCATCAACCGCTTGTCTCCTTCAAGACCGGCTGGGAATTCCGACTTCCGCCGGAGCTTTTGACTATAATCTTGGATGCTCAGGCTGTATCTATGGTATGGCTATGGCCAAAGGGTTGATAGCTGCAGGAATTGCGAAGAGTGTATTGCTGCTTACGGCTGAAACCTACAATAAGTATCTTCATCTTTCTGACAAGAGTAATCGTAGTATCTTTGGTGATGGAGCTGCAGCCTGCTTGGTATCAACTGAAGGCTTTGCTGAAATAGGTGAGTTTGTGCTGGGTACCGACGGATCAGGTGCAAACAATCTGATAGTCAAGACAGGTGCTGCAAGGTGCAAACAGACGACAGGTGGAAGCTCAGAAGATGAAGAAGGTCATATATGGTATGATGACTACCTTTATATGAATGGTGGCGAAATATTCAACTTTACATTAGATGCAGTGCCGGCAATGATAAAAAGCGTTCTGATGAAAAATGGACTTGAAAAAGACCAGATTGACTACTTTGTCTTTCATCAAGCCAATAAGTTTATGCTGAGCACTATTCGTAAAGTTTGTGTGTTGCCCAAAGACAAGTTTTATATCAACCTCGCCACAACTGGTAATACAGTGTCATCCACTGTCCTAATAGGACTAAAGGATTGTTTGGAGAATAACGTAATTAAGAAAGGCGACAAGGTGATGATTACCGGTTTTGGAGTAGGTTTGAGTTGGGGTGGTACAATACTGCAGTTTTGATGCCAAAAACAGAGATTAAATAAGTTTGATTAATACACGTATATAAACGCAAGGTTAATAATAAGATAGTATGCCGACTTATAAACTGATACGAGTTGCCTTTGTGTGTCATTTTAGCAATGCCAAAGTACGTGAGCATTTGCCCCTTGATAGCCGAAAGGTATATTCTTTTATCCGAACATTATTCCGACTTCCAGCCAAAGATACTACATACGGTGATGTGGCTGCTTGGGATTCATATATGATTGAGTTGTTGCGTAAACAGGACAACATTGACTTATATGTTATCTCCGCTCATCCAGGTTTGAAGAAAAGGATGTGCTCTTTTGTAATGGAGGGGGTTCATTATTACTTCATGCCTTGTGATGTGGCTACTATGCTAAAACATGTCATACATAATCCTGCACTATGGCATAAGCTTAATCCTTTACGGCCCAAAGTTCGTCGTATTATTAATGAGATAAAGCCAGATATTATTGCTTTGATTGGCGCGGAGAACCCTCATATAGCGGGAACTGTCGTTGGTTTAGACGGCATTCCTCTAATTGTAAAGTGTCAAACAATTTACAATAGTTCTATCTATACGAGTAGAAGTAACTATGATAAGATTAATGCATATGTGGAAAGAAAAATTTTCGAAAAACTCCAATATGTTTCGGTAGATACAGACATGCATTTCCGTATGTTTAGAGAACTAAATAAGACAGCATACAATTTCAATTGGGAATTTGGCAACCTGTTGCCTGAAGTGAAGCTCCAAAACAAGGAATATGATTTCGTTAATTTTGCGATGGCTATGTGCGATGTAAAGGGTTATCCTGATGCCATAGAGGCTGTTGCTATAGTTAAGAAAAAGTATCCTGAGGTCAAACTCAATCTTATTGGAGGCGGTCTAGAAGATTATAAGAATATGCTAAAAGAAAAAGCCTCTTCTTTGGGCTTGGATGACAATGTCGTTTTTTCGTCATTCTTCGAGAAGCAGGAAGATCTCTTCCAGCATATTCAGAAATCCCGATTCGCGTTGTTGCCCTGTAAGTTGGATTATATTTCAAGTACGCAACGGCAAGCGATGCATTATCAGATACCTGTTGTATGTTACAAGACAGAAGGAACGGAGACTCTTAATGCTGAAAAAGAATGTGTTTTACTGGCAGAAAACAGTAATGTGAAAGATTTGGCAGCTCAAATGCTGTATATGTTAGATAATAAAGAAAAAGTGGAGGAACTGAGACGTAATGCTAAAGAATACTCTGCTCGCTGGAGTAACGATGATAAAAATGCGAAACAGATGGTAGAAAATTTCATGGCAGTTATTGATAACTTCCGAAATGGAACGCCCATCCCAGACCATTTGCTTTATCAGGTTACCGAGTAGTTATACTATTCCTTCCTTTTTTAGAAAAACTATGCATATTAATTTTTTTTTAATTCCTTTTGTTATTGTTTTGGGAATACTGTTCTCAAATAATGATACAAAAAAGAATAGGCTATGGTATATTATACTATGTAGCATTGTACTTGTTTTTGTGGCTGCTATGCGTAGCCCGGAATGGATGAGTACTACATATAATTTGGACACTGATGTCTATAAGGATCTATTCAAGGTGTCGATTGATATGAAATGGGGAGAACTTTGGTCAATGGTCCTCCTTAAGTATTCAGGCGTTTCTGATGAAGGTGATATAGGCTTTCTTGTATTAAACAAATTTCTTGGTTGGTTAACAAAGGATTTTTATATCTTTTCGATATTAATTGATTTGTTGTTCTTTGTTCCTTTCGGAATCCTTCTTTATCGGTATTCCACAAGAATTAGCCAACTTGTTTTTGCCTACATTTTTTATATTGCTCTTTTGCAGGTGTTTTTAATTGGCGGTGGCAGACAGATCAGTGCTATTGGTTTTGATATGATGGCTTTAATATCCTTAATGGATAAAAAGACGATTAGGGCTATAATTTTATTTTTGTTAGGTGTAACTATGCATCTTTCATCCTTCCTATTTGCCTTGCCATTGTTGATGATTTGGTATCAAACCAAACCTGCTACCCTAAAAAAAATGCACTTAGTAAGTTTCCTTTTATTCCCCATCGTATTGATGTTCCCTAACCAAATTATTGTGTTCATGGGAGAATCTGTTGGTATGGAGAGGTATGCAAGGTATGGGGAAGGTGGTATTCAGGGGGGTATAGGCACCTTTATAATTTTGATAGAATTACTCTCATTATTCTGTTTGATAGCTATTAAGAAAAAAGACTTGCAGAGTTCTTATATGGACTGTGTTTTTTATGTCATGGCACCTCTGCTTACTTTTTTTGCACCATTAATTCGGGCAAATGGTTCGATGATTAGAATATCATTATACTATCATATCTACCTTATATTCCTCGTGCCTTTTGCAATAGATTGTATGTTCAAAAAGGAGAATAGAAGTACGGTTTATGTTGTTGCTATAGCAACTTTATCATTATTAACTGTGATGGGTGGTGGTATGGTTTATTATTTTCACTGGCAATTATGAAAATCCTCGTTATATCCAAAGTTGCATGGCGCGACGACCTCAACGGCGGCAACGTCTTAACCAATGTGTTTAAGGACTTTGACGCAGAATTCGCCATGATTTCTTGCTCCAGTGCGGAGCCAAACAACCCGATCTGCAAGCACTACTACCAGCTAATGGATAAGATGATGGTATCGAATGTGCTACACCGTACTAAGGTGGGCCAAATACTGGACTATGACGAGCCGCCTACAGCTGTCAGCACAGATGAAGCATACGCAGGAGCAAAAGGATTTATCCCTGGTGAATGGTTACGACTATTTCGTGAGATAACATGGAAATTGGCGAAATGGGATAAAAGCGAATTGTTCAAGTTCGTGGATGACTTTAAACCTGATGTTATCTATGCGCCCTGCCAAGGGTATAACTATATGATTCGTCTGGTAAAGATGGTGGCAGATCATACTAAAGTGCCTGTCATCTCTTATATATCCGACGACTTCTATACCAACAACCAGTACTCGTTCTCCCCGTTGTTCTGGATCAATCACTTTGTGTTGCGCAAGCATGTACGTGAGATATTCAAAGTGTATTCCCTGTGCTATACGATGACCGACGAACAGAAGGAACAGTGCGAGAAGGACTTCGGAGCCAATATGAAAATACTCCGAAAGAGCGGCAATTTTGAGGCATCGAGGGAGAAACAATCAGTAGGGAAACCGATAAGAATGGTGTATGGTGGAAGCTTAAGCTATAACAGGTACAAAACGTTGGAGGCTCTGGTGGCAGCCATGAAACGAATCAATGGCGATGAGATTAAAATGACGCTGGACACCTACTCGGGTTCGACTCTGAAAGAAAAGGATATGCAGATGCTGAACGACGGTGTGGTGTCGAGATTCCATGGAACGATCTATCCGGACGAGTTACAGAAGGTATATGACCAAAGCGACATTGCCCTACATGTGGAGAGTTTTGACCGCAAGAACCGTCATGTGGTGAGAATGTCGTTCTCAACGAAGATTATAGACTGCATGGACAGCGGATGTGCTGTGATGGCAATATGCGATGAAAAACAGGCTGGTGGCGCTTATCTAAGACGCAATGATTGTGCAATCTGCATTAACCAGCCCAATGATATTTACCCCACTTTACAACGCATTATAGAGAACCCCCAGTTACTGATTGACTACCAGCATAAGGCATTTGAAGTGGGGAGAAGGAATCACTTGAATAACAATATCTCACAGGCTTTCTATCAGGATTTCTGTGACGTAATAAAAAATAAAATAAGATGACGAAACTGTTGGTTTCCTGCGGCAACTATGCTTCGGGAGGTGCGGAAAGGGTGCTTTCTGTACTTTCGAAGGGTTTTGCCGATAGTTTTTCTGAAGTGGTATACCTCTCATGGTTGGATACCCCCGACTTTTACCAATTTGACACACGCATTACAAGGGTTTGTGTTGAGCATGAGTGCAAAAGCCAAAACCCGCTGAAGATGGGATTGTGGTTTCGCAAATATGTCAAGCGGGAGGGATTTAACTTGATACTCTCTTTCCTGGAACCCTGGAATGTGCTTGTCTGCGGCAGCCTTAAAGGTTTTACCATGCCAATTGTGGTTGCTGACAGAAACGACCCACGGGCGGTATGGAATAAGGGTTTCCAGCTTCTATTGAGGAGATGGGCGTATAGCAAGGCTAAAGGCATCGTATGCCAGACAGAGAACAATAGGGGTTACTATACGGGAAAGTATTTAGAGAAAGCACATGTTATCTATAATCCAGTATTCCTTCCTCTGGAGTTGATAGGAAAAGCTCTGACTGTAGAAAAGAAGAACAGGATAGTGGCTGCTGCAAGGTTGGCACCCCAGAAGAATCTCGGAATGATGTTGAAAGCATTTGCGACATTCCAACAAAACCATCCGGACTATACCCTTACGATTTATGGTGAAGGGCCGTCACGTGGAGAAATAGAAAAACAGATTAAGGATATGGGTTTGGAAAACTGTGTGGAGTTGCCAGGAGCCGTAAAGAACCTTTGGGACTTGATAATGGATGCTCGTTGCTTTGCACTTTCCAGTTGGAATGAGGGTATGCCTAATGCGCTTATTGAGGCACTGTGCCTTGGTATTCCATGCGTTGCCACCAAGGTTTCCGGTGCTGTTGATTTAATCAAGTCAGGCGAAAACGGTTTGCTTATGGACCTTGATGATGACAAGGCAATGGCTGAATGCTTTGAGAAACTGGCTAATGACAGCGAATTAGCTGACTCCTTAGGAGTTAATGCAACAAAAATTTATGAGCTGTTGCGTCAGGATGTCATCGGAAAGCAATGGGTGGATTATCTGAAGTCGTTCCTTTTATAATAATAAACACCCACAATACACAGAAAGGTTAAAGATGGGAAAACAGTTTGTTTATAGAAAAGATATAGATTTTTTGAAAGCATTAGCCATTATAGCAGTGGTGCTATATCACATGGGGCTATGTGAAAGTGGCTATTTAGGGGTTGATGTTTTCTTTGTAATAAGTGGATTCTTGATAACCCCAGGAATTGTTAGATCCATTCAAGAAGGAGAATTCAAGTACTTCAACTATCTAGAAAAGAGGATATTCCGTTTACTGCCATTGCTGTTGTTAGTGATGCTTGTTTCAATGGTTGCAGGAATCATTATTATGCTTCCTGATGACTTGGAAAATCTGTCATCGTCAGTTATTGCATCAAGTCTTTTCTCAAACAATATTCTCTCCTCAATTACAACAAATAATTACTGGGCACTTTTCATGGAGTACAAGCCCCTGATGCATACATGGTATCTGGGTATATTGTTTGAGTTTTATTTACTTCTGCCTCTTATCTTATTGGTGTTTTTTAGACTCAAGAAGGAAAGGAATGATTTTAGGGTAACGGCTTTATGGACGCTATCTGGTTTTTCTCTCATTTCACTTATACTTTACTTCCTGCCAAGCATCAATGATGGTAGTCGTTTTTACATGTTACCCTGTCGGTTCTTTGAACTCGGGTTGGGGGGGGCATTTTCTTTGATTAGTGAGAGAGTAAATCTTAAAGGAATCGCTAATGGCAAATTCTATTTATTAGGAGTAATTCTATTGGGCATTATAGTTTTCTTTGGTTGTTTAGGAGGAAAAAGTGTTGGCGAACCAAATCTTGTTCATCTACCTAACCATACCAACGGCTTAATACCTAGGTGGCTATTATTGTTATCCACGGTCTTCCTTACAATTTTACTTTTAATAAACGCGCAAATTGGCAATAGTATTTTCAATAAGAAGCTTTGGAATCCATTGTGTGTGGTAGGGGCGATGAGTTATAGTATCTTCCTTTGGCATCAACCGATAATTGCTTTTTACCGATATGTGAATTATCCTGAAATACCGTGGACAAAATGGATGCTTATATTCCTTATTGTAATAGTAATATCGTATTTATCGTATAGAGTTGTTGAGAAGCGTTTGAAATTGAACAAAATGTCGCGTTGGGGAACCATAATTTGCTTTGTGTTGGTTAATGGATTTGCGGTTGTTGTCTATGCCAAAGGGGGCATCATTCGAGATGTGCCCGAACTCAATATTGCTTATGGTGATACTGAGCCAGATGCGTATACAAGATACAATGACAGGATAAGGACGATGGCTGTTGATTTCCCAGACAATGGACGTATTAACGTGATGGTTATTGGGAATAGTTTCGCACGAGACATGGCCAATGTTATTCTTGAATCCAAAATGAAGGAAAAGGTTAACATCTCTTATTCTGAAACCACGAACAGTGAAGCTGATATCATTAAGAGACTACATGAGAGTGATATTGTGTTTTTCTTCGGGTGGAAGCATAACGTACCTCAATCATTGTGGGATATTTTGCAAGAAAAGACGCAAGTTTGGGGAATTGGTACCAAAAATTACGGACTTCATAATGGTGTAATCTACAAAAACAGGAGGAAAAAGGATTATTATTCTCAAACTATGAAAATAGATGCGCGCTATTTTGAATGGAATGACATGTTGAAAGAGGAGTGGGGTGAACGCTATGTTGATTTCTTGAAAATGTCAGTTGTCGGAAGTTCTAACAATGTATTGGTATTCTCTGATAAGAAGACTTTTATAAGTCCAGATTGTCGTCATTTATCAAAAGATGGTGCACGTTACTATGCGGATAGAATTGATTGGAAGAAGATTTTTTGTACAGATGCATTAAAAGACAGAATCAAATAGTGTTTTTTTAGACCTGATAAGCAAATATGAAACTAAAAGAAATACTTAACATTTTTATGTATGGTGATATTCCTACTTCATACTTCACTAAGCGAGGTATGAAGATTGGAAAGAACTTCAACCGCCAGTCGGGAACAAGAATGGATCCGTCACACTGTTGGCTTATCACCATCGGAGATGACGTGACGCTTGCAAACAAGGTGCAGATTCTTGCTCACGACGACAGCCCCCGTATCTATACCGGCTATGGCAGGATAGGGCGCGTGGTTATTGGCAACCGAGTGTTCGTGGGGGCCAATAGTACCATACTGATGAATACCAAGATAGGCGATGACGTTATCATTGCAGCTGGCAGTGTGGTGACAAGGGACATTCCCGACGGGTGCATTGCCGCCGGAGTTCCCGCCAAGGTAATAGGGAAGACAAAAGATTACATAGAACGCGAAAAATCACAAATAGGTGTGGCACCTACATTCGATTCTTCGTATTCGTATGACCATGCCAAAGTGAGCAAGCAACAAAAAGAGGAGTTAAGAAAAACCTTCGAGAAAAACCCGCAAGTGGGGTATCTCGAACTGAGCTATTACGAAGACTGAACAAAATGAAGAAAATACTATCCGTTATCACATCAGATGTAACCGCTGAATCTTATATTGGCGACCAACTCCAGTATTTTCAGGAGAGGGGCGGTTATGAGTGTCATTTAATTAGTTCTCCGGGGCCGTATTTGGAGGCGTATGCCAAGAAACAAGGCATCAAATATACGGAGATACAGATAGACCGGCAGCTGAGGCCTCGTTCCATCAAGACATTCTGGGCTATTTACAAATATATGCGTAAACAGAAGTTCGATGTGGTGATTGCGCACAGCGGCCCGTCTGCCTGCCTAATTTCAATGACAGCAGCAAAACTGGCCGGAATACCTCATCGCATTGAGTTGGCACATGGGGCACTGCAAGAGGGTTTGAAAGGTATCTTGAGGCGTTTTGTGATTATGAGCGAGAGCTTCAATTCGCATAATGCCGAGAAAGTGGTGATTGTTAGTCCTTCGGTGGCAAAGATTCGCCAGAATGATGGGATTGACAAGCCGGAAAAACAGGTGCTGCTATCGAAGGGCACTTGTAATGGTGTAGATACTATAGAACGGTTTAATCCCGATAAGGTTTCAGATGAAGTGGTGGCTGGCCTGAAACAACAATATGGGATTGAGGAAGGCGATTTTGTTGTTGGCTATATTGGCCGCTTGGTACGTGACAAAGGCATCGTGGAACTGGTGGAGGGATTTAAACGGTTGCGCGAGTTGCATCCAGAGAAGGTGGTAAAGCTCTTGATTGTGGGTTCGCCTGAGAAGCGGGATGCCCTTCCGCAAGAAACACTGGATTTCCTATCTTCCGACAAAAGTATTATCTATACAGGTTTTGTGCCCTACAACGAGATAGCCCGTTACTATTCCCTGATGGATACCTTTATCCTGCCTTCTTATAGAGAAGGTTTCCCCACTGTGGTTTTAGAGGCGTCATCAATGGGATTACCCGTGGTGACAACGAGAAAAACAGGATGTATCGATTCCATTGTGGAAAACGAGACGGGCTTGTTTGCTGACCTGAATGGTGAATCGATTGCAAAGGCTCTTGAGGCGATGATGGATAAGGACTTTGCCCGCAGGTTAGGAAAGAATGGACGAAAGTGGGTTACTGAAAACTACGAGCATTCGATAGTAAGGGAAGCCATGCTTCAATTGATAGACAGTTTAACAAGGTAACTATGTATAGACATTTCTTCAAGGCATTTATAGACATTACGCTATCAGTGTTGGGGCTGATTATTCTTGCTATCCCGATGCTGATCATCGCGCTTGTCATCAAGTGTGACAGTAAAGGACCTGCGCTCTTCAAGCAGAAGCGTTTGGGCAAGGGTCAGAAAGAGTTCACTGTGTATAAGTTCAGGACTATGTGCGATCATGCCTTTGAGAAAGGTGGGGTAGCCTCTTCTGAACATGATATGCGAATCACTAAAGTGGGAAAGATACTGCGGAAAACCAGTCTTGACGAACTGCCCCAGATGCTGAATATCATCAAAGGCGAAATGGCTATTATCGGGCCTCGACCCATTCTTGCATTTGAGTTTGACGAGTATAAGGACAACGCACGTTATGCCCATCGCTATGATGCAAAACCAGGGATGTTCTGTACCGTGGATATTGACCTGCGTGCAACAGCTACGAGGGAACAGCAGTTTGAGATGGATGCGGAGTATGTAGATAAGATGAGCTTCGGGCTGGATTTCAAAGTGTTCTTTGGAATCATCAAGACCGTGGTGTTAGGAAAGAATGTATATAAAGAGCAATAACAATATGAACAACAGTTATAACGGGCACCTCTGTATAGTCTTTGCCCTCGAACATTACAATCCGTTGAATATGATTCGTGCCTTTGGCGAGAATGGTATCAACCCTGTGTATATATCCGTGAAGCGTCGCTATGAGGTGGCTACACGCAGTAAGTATATCTCCAAGCTCCACCGAGTGGACTCTGTGGAAGATGGCTACCAGTTGCTGATGAACGAGTATGGCAACATTGCCGCTGAAACAGGCAAGAAGCCATACATTGTGTTCTCGGATGACAAGTCAGTAGGCTTCTTTGACCTGCACTATGAGGAATGGAAGGACAAGTTCATTACCTACAATGCCGGTCGCAACGGACGCATCAACGAGTTTATGGACAAGTACCAGATACAGCAGCTGGCCAAGAAACACGGCTTTAACGTACTTGACAGCTATGTGATTGGTAAGAACGACCCGCTGCCTGAAAACCTGTGGTACCCCATCATTACCAAGGACATTTCTCCCAACTCGGGTAGTTGGAAGTTTGACGTGTATATTTGCCAGAACGAACAGGAACTGAAAGAGGCCATTGAGAAGATAGAGAGTCCGCTGATTATGATTCAGCACTTTGTGGACAAGAAGAACGAGATGGCTCTGGAAGGTTACACCATCAATCACGGCAAAGAGATGCAGATTATCACCCAGATGACGTGGAAGTACCTCATTCAAGGTTACTACAGCCCGTATCACGATGTCTGTATGTTTACCGACAAAGAGATGGAGAAGAAACTCCAGGCTATGTTTGAGGAGATTGGCTTTGAGGGCGTGTTTGAAGTAGAGTTCCTGATTGACAAAGACGGTACGTTCTACTTTATGGAAACCAACTTCCGAGCTTCCGCTTGGAACCCCACCTGCAAGTTTGCCGGAATGCCGCTGGATTACCTTTGGGTAAAGGGGATGGAGAACGGATATATCGATCCTGCTGACCGCAAAGAGTTTGAACCGTTCACTTCGATGAGTGAGGTGATTGACTATGGCAAGCGTGTTGAGGGCGGTATGGTATCCATTGCAGAATGGCTCCGTGACTTCAAGGATGCCAAGTGCGTTTATATCTATGATAAAGAAGACCGTGGCCCTTGGGATGCGGTGATAGAAAACTGGGATAGCTTTAAGTAATATGGAAAAACTATTGTTTACCGGTGGTACGGGTTTTCTTGGTGCCAATGTGAAACCTTTACTGGATAAGGATTATGAAGTAACCACCATAGGCATTACCGACAGGGATATGATTCCTGCGAATCTAGCCAAAGAAGTGCCAGAGCTACCTTGCAAGTATGACATCGTACTTCATGCAGCGGGTAAAGCCCATGTCTATCCAAAGACACCTAAAGAGCGTCAGGCGTTTTATGACATCAACCTGATGGGAACCATCAACCTTTGCAAAGCCTTGGATAAGGTTGGCGTTCCGCACTCTTTTATTTTTATTTCCACGATGAGTGTCTATGGGTCGGAACCAGGGAAGAACGATACTGAGGAAACCAGAACACTGATTGGTGACACACCTTACGCTGATAGCAAAATTAAGGCTGAGGAGTTCCTGTTGGATTGGAGCAAGAAGAATGGCGTGATTCTGACTATTCTGCGTCCTGCGTTGTTGGCAGGCAAGGGAGCGCCAGGGAATCTGGGCGCGATGGTAAATGGTATCAAAACAGGCAAGTATCTCAGCATAGCTGGCGGGAAGGCACAAAAAAGTATGCTGATGGCAGAAGACATTGCCCGACTGGTGCCGCTGGTGGCTGATAAGGGCGGTATTTACAATGTGTGTGATAAGCATCATCCCACCTTTGGAGAATTAGAGGCTTCAATTGCTAAACAGTTAGGCAAGAAGGCTCCTATCTCAATTCCGTATTGGCTGGCCAAGTGTGCGGCACTAGTTGGTGATGTGGTAGGGGACAGATTCCCGCTCAACTCTGCAAGACTGAAGAAGATGACAGCCTCCAGCACCTTTAGCAGTGAGAAAGCCAGAAAAGAACTTAGGTGGGAGCCGTTGGATGTACTGGCATCGTTCAAGATTTAATAGCGATTACGATTTCGTGAGCAAAGAGAATAAGAACCAAGCAGCGTTCATTGCGCTGGTAAGAGCTGGATTGTGGGAGAACTCTCAAAAGCTTAGAGTTGAGAGTTTAGAGTTTAGAGATTCTGTTGATTGGGAAGAGGTGTATCGTCTGGCAAGCGAACTGGCGGTATTAGGACTTGTGCTAACAGGAATAGAGAATTTGCCTCTTGACCAAAGACCACCAAAGGAAATGTTGTTACAGTGGATCGGAGAAATCCAGATGTTGGAGCAGCAGAACCAGTCAATGAACCACTTCATCGGTGAGCTGGTGGATAAGATGCGCAAGGAAGGAATCTACGCACTGTTGGTCAAGGGGCAAGGTGTGGCGCAATGCTACGAGAAACCTTTCTGGCGGTCGTGTGGTGATGTGGATTTCCTGTTGAGTGCTGACAATTACGATAAGGCAAAAGAGTTTCTGGCACCCTTGGCAGCACATGTAGATAAAGAGGATACATTCAGAAAGCATCTGGGAATGACTATTGATCCATGGATTGTGGAACTGCACGGAACGATGAATACCGAATTATCCAAGCGAGTTAATCGTGGGATAGAAGAGGTGCAAAACGATTTGTTCTATGGCGGGAACGTCAGGTCGTGGATGAATGAAGGTACGCAGGTATTCCTTCCCAGTGCGGATAACGATATCATCATTATCTTTACGCACTTTATCCAGCACTTCTATGTTGGGGGCGTTGGCTTACGGCAGGTGTGCGACTGGTGCAGACTGTTGTGGACCTATCGAGATAAGATAGACTACAAAAAGCTAGAAAGAAAGTTGAAGGATATGGGGCTGATGGAAGAGTGGCGGTCGTTTGGTGTGTTTGCCGTAGAGCAGCTTGGGATGCCTGAGGAGGCGATGCCTTTCTATAAGACATCGGGCAGACAGAAACGAAATGCCAACCGTATCTACAAACTGATATTACGTTCCGGCAGTTTCGGGTTCAACCAAGACCAAAGCTACCGAAGCAAGTACCCTGGAGTGGTTGCAAAGACCATTACGCTTTGGCTTCGCATCGGAGAATTCATGCGGCTGACGGCCATCTTCCCGATGAATGCCCCCAAGTTCTTCATACACTATTTCTGCCGCAGGTTTGGAGCGTATTTAACAAGATAAAGATAATATTCAAGACAACGATATATATGTTCAACTTAGACATGATTATTTCGGACAGTGTAACGTTCCGTCCGACAAGCATGTTTGAGCCTGAAATCAAGGCTAATGCGGAAACGCTTACTTGTGAGATAAAAGGAAAGAAGGAGTGTGTGATAGATGGGGCTGTAAGTCTCCGATAAACCACGTCTATTAGGACTGCTAGGTAGAGGCTATCTTTGCATCAAAGACTATAAGCTATGATGTCAAAGGGAGAAGTTGCGGAGGTCGTTGCCTACTGAGATAAAAACAAATCGTCTTTAATCGTACGCTTACGGTGGACTGTCGCGTTGGAAGATATCGAAACGGCTCTTGCCACTGTAAAGGAATCGTTATGACCCAGGATGAGAGATGGCATTGAATGTACCGGCTGGTCAGTGGATACAGTGAAAGCCTTGGACCCAGGTCTCGTTATCCTGAAATGTTAGGATGTAGCATACGAGCCACAAAATCCAGAAGATATTTTGAGTAATTAGAAACAATGAAACAACTATTACAGATCTCTCAACGAGGAGTTGAGATGCCCGCTTCTCCTATCAGAAAGTTAGCACCTTTAGCATACGCAGCGGAAGATAGAGGCGTGAAGATATACAGGTTGAACATTGGTCAGCCGGACTTGCCCACGCCTCAAAAGGCATTAGATGTACTTAAGCATATCAACAGAAAGACGCTTGAATATAGCCCATCACAGGGTTATCGCTCATTGCGAAAAGCTTTGGTAAACTACTATGAGCGTTACCAGATAAAACTGGATGCAGATGAGATTATCATTACCAGTGGTGGCAGTGAGGCCGTGTTGTTTGCTTTCATGAGTTGTTTGAACCCTGGTGATGAGATTATTGTGCCGGAACCCGCATACGCCAATTACATGTCGTTTGCAGTTTCTGCGGGTGCGGTCATCAGAACGGTGGTCACTACTATTGAGGAAGGTTTCTGCCTGCCTAAGGTTGAGAAGTTTGAGGAGCTTATCAATGAGCGGACAAAAGCCATTCTGATATGCAATCCCAACAACCCCACGGGGTATCTCTATACGCAAAAGGAAATGAACCAGATTCGGGATCTAGTGAAGAGGTATAACTTGTACTTGTTCTCGGACGAGGTATATCGTGAGTTTATCTATACGGGTTCACCTTATATTTCCGCTATGCATTTAGAAGGCATAGAGCAGAATGTGGTTTTGATTGACTCTGTATCAAAACGTTATTCTGAATGTGGCATTCGTATTGGGGCTTTGATAACTAAAAATGAGCAGGTAAGGAAGACTGTGATGAAGTTTTGTCAGGCTCGTTTGTCACCTCCTTTGATTGGTCAAATAGTAGCAGAAGCTTCGATTGAGGGTACCGAGCAGTATTCTCGTGAGATGTATGATGAATATGTAGAGCGCAGGAAATGCTTGATTGATGGCGTGAATCGTATTCCAGGCTGTTATACCCCCGTTCCTATGGGCGCATTCTACACAGTCGCTCAGTTGCCTGTAGATGATACGGAGAAATTCTGCGCTTGGTGTTTGAGTGAATTTTGTTGGAAAGATGATAAGACTCCTGACGGGAAGGTTGGAGAAACTATTATGATGGCACCGGCTGCAGGTTTCTATTCTACTCCTGGTATGGGAATGAATCAGGTTCGCCTGGCTTACGTTCTGAATAAGAAAGATATACAGAGGGCTTTGTTCTTGTTGGGGAAGGCTCTGGAACGGTATAAGGTGGTAGAAAAGTGATAGGGGTGACAGTGGGACAGGTTCCTCGTCACGGGGGTACAAGTACCCTAAATACGTTGAATTAGACCGCGGCCTAAACCAGTCAGTCGCTGAAGTTGCCTGATGGAACAATGCGTAAACTCATTGATGTAAGTAAGCTGCACTCTCTTGGCTGGACGCACAAAGTCGAGATTGAGGATGGTGTGGCTAAACTCTTCGAGTGGTATAGGCAGAGCTTGGAAGCATAATCTGCGCCATCTGCGAGAGATTAGCCCCCAGCCATCTGTGATGGCTCAATTTCTGTTATTTCCTTCATTTCTTCGACCTTAAGGTACGAAGTGTGGCGTTGCAATCTGCGGGACAAAAGAATTTTTCCCTGCAAAATCGCCCAACTTTCCAAAACTTTTCGTATCTTTGCACAGTCAAAACAATACGATTATGGTAACAACAACATATCCAAAAGCAGAAGTGTCGCCTGTTGATGCGCTTTGGACATTGATACAAGGACAAACTAAGGCCGTCAGGGCTGCACTCACCAAAAGACTGGTAGAGCAGGCTCGAGTAGAGCTCAAGGCTACTGATGCTAAACTGTTCACGCAGAAGATTAAGGTCCTTGAGAACGACTCTGAGGGGTTCTTCAAGTTGGGTGGCTTTATGGCCGACTCCAGCAGCAGTGCTGATGACCTTCTCGAAGAGGCGTTAACCGATAAATACGGCATTTGATATGAAGGTATTTATCGACACCAATGTCATCCTGGAGTACTTCATGCACCGCGAGAAGTTTGAAGTGGCCGAAAAGTTGTTGAAAGAACTCCGCAACGAGCATGCGCAGATGTTCATGTCGGTGGGAGCCTTCTATACCATACATTTCATCATCCTGAAGTACCTGCATAAAGAGCATGTGACAGTGGGACAGGTTCATCGTCACTTCGTGAGCAAAAACATCGATTTCTTCGAAATCTAAAAAACAGATATTACCATGATTGAGCAGTGATGTAATGGTACATGAATTATGGTTAATGAATTACGGTTAATGATTCATGGTTAACGGTTCACGGTTAAATCGAAAATGCGAAGATAAGTGCACAAAATTAAGAGAAAGTGCAAAAATGAATAAAATTGGGCATCAAAATTGCAAAAGATTAAAATAAAAGCTGTATTTTTGCAGCGAAAATCAAATTTAGTATAGCAATGTATAAGAGTAGAGCAGTACCAACATTGAGTGGCGATAATGCTGAGTATTTCCGTGAAATACAGGAAAAAATGGAGCATGCAGAAAGCCAAACAGATTGGCAGTCTGTAGGTGAGGGCGTTATTGCTATGATGAAGAAAGCTGGTAGCGAGGCATGGGGTATCTGAGCGAAAATTGTAGCTTTGCACTACTTACAGAAGAACTCCATGGAGCGTTGACAGGGTTTGACTGTCAGCGGGAGCCTGCTATACAGGCTTTTTTCAGGGATGAAGCTATACTGAATGCTCAGGAACTGATGAGCAAGTCGTACTGTTTCTATAAGAAGGACACGATGGAAGCTGTGGCTGCCTTTTGTGTGATAAACACGGATATTTCGGTTGACCTGATTCCAAAGAGTACGAGGAACAAGCTGAACAGGAAAATTCCTTATGCCAAGCAGAGGGATCATTATCCTGCTGTGTTGATAGGTCAGATTGCTGTGTTTGACGGCTTTTTGAAGTATCACCTTGGCGATGAGCTGATGGCCACTATCAAGTGGTGGCTAAGGAATGTGGCAAACATGGTACCAGCAAGATATGTTGTGGTTGATGCAGTGAACCATCCTAAGGTTTTGGATTTTTATGCCCGCAACCAGTTTTGGCCTGTGTTCAAAACTGAGGAGGATGAACGCGAGGCGAATGAACTGGAGGAAGGTGAACCATTGATGACTAGGTTCATGATTGCTGACTTGAAGGTATAGTATAAGACATTTGGTTTTAAAATGTAGGTCACATCGGTTGATGTGACCCTAAATAGTTTTGATGTGACAGTGGGACACGTGTGACATGGGACAGGTTCATCGTCACTTCGTGAGCAAAAACATCGATTGTTATCACAATCTAAAAAACAGATATTACCATGATTGAGCAGTGATGTAATGGTACATTATTAAACCAAAATAGAAAGGGAAGTGCACAAAAATGAAGTAAAAGTGCAGAAAAAAGGAGGAAAATGTTGCTGATTGTGATAAAAAACGCCAAAAAGTAGCGATTTTATGTTTAAATGAGAGTGGAAAAATGTAATTTTGCAGTCGCAAAATGAAGAAATAGCTACATTTTAATGGCAAATTATGTGTAAACTCACGATAAAAAATATAGGTCCAATCAAGGAAATTAAGATGGACGTTAACAAGATTACTTTCTTGTTGGGGCCTCAGAGCAGTGGTAAAAGTACTATTGCTAAAGTATTGTGTCATTGCCAGTGGATAGAGAAACGTTGTTATAACAATTTTGAAGAAGAGCGGGAGAAGTTCATTTTGGGTACTTCATTCGTTGATGGCTTCAATGAATACTACCGTTTCAATGGCTATTTCCGTGATGATAGCTATATCCTTTACGAAGGGAATTATATAACCTTGGAATACAAGAACAAAAAACTGGGAATCTCAAAAAATCCAGATGAGAATTATGAGTATCCCAAACTGTGCTATGTGCCTGCGGAGAGAAATCTTGTTGCAGCAATACCCAATCTTCGAAAATACAATGATACGAACGACTTGATATTGTATTTCTTGTATGACTGGTTTGAGGCTCGCGAATATCTGAAGGAGATGAACCTGGATGATATTATAGAAAGGCGTGTGAAGTATGTATTTGAGAAATCGAACAATAGCGATATCATCTATGATGGAGATGATGCCAAATTGGACTTGAAGAATGCTTCGAGCGGTCTTCAGTCTGTAGTCCCATTGCTGACGGTCTCAACTTACATTTTAGAAGGAGTATTCAAACGATACAAGCCTCTCTCTTCAGAGCAGAAGATGTATTTGGAAAAAGCAAATCTTCCGGAAGATGCATTCTTCTATAAGCGTTCGGATATTTATATAGAGGAGCCTGAGCAAAATCTGTTTCCAGATGCTCAGCAGAAGTTCGTATATTGGCTCATGCGAGAAATGAGAGAGTCGCCTCGCCAGCATAGTGCGTTGATAACAACGCATAGTCCTTTTGTGCTATTCTCTCTGAACAACTGCCTAATTGGGGCTTTGGCAGAGAAAAAGCTTCCTGAACAGGTGAAGAAGGACAGTCCATCAAAAGAGTCTTGGATTGACCCGAAGTTAGTGACTGTGTATGAAATCCATGATGGTAAGTTGAAAACCATTCAGGAGGAGTCTGGCCTGCTGATGCATAATTATCTGAACCAGGCTTATCGGAAGATTAATGCCGAATATCTCGCAATGCTGGACTACTATGAGGATTAAGAATCTGATTCGAAGGTGGCTTGGCCATTCTGTCATAGTCGTAGAGTCTAGTCCAGATATCTATGTGGCTGACATGACTAATCGCAGCCAGAATACAAGAGGGATTGAAATAACTGACCATCAGCAACCATCGCCAGATGGGAATGGCATGATGGATAGTTTGGTGTTTCATAACCCAAACATCTTGTCTGTAGATTTCTGCATCTTCGATGACCATGATTTCAAACATCCATATGAACTTAGGGATGATAAGCATTGTGAAGGCTGTATGTACCCAACGTTGCATGACCCCGCCAGTTGGATGGTGTTTGTCGAGATTAAGGATTGTAAACCTCAATATATAAAAGAGTATAAGAAGGAGGCAAAGCGACAGATATTCAATGCTGTGAAAGCATTTTGCCATCGGAAGATAATTCTCAAAGAGCGTATATATGGCATCATTTCCTGTCCGAGGCAGCATGTGGCTTTTAACGACTCTATATTTACAGATGTTTATGAGGTAACTCGTTTGAAGCATTTCACAGGAATAAGATACTATGCCACAAACGAAGCTCTTATTATTGATGATCTGCGGGTTCGTCCTGAAATATAAAAGCCTCAGCGCGTTTCACAACGAGTGACAGTGGGACAGGTTCACTTCAGTTCATCGTCACTTCGTGAGCAAAAACATCGATTTCTTCGAAATCTAAAAAACAGATATTACCATGATTGAGCAGTGATGTAATGGTACATGATTAAACCAAAATAGAAAGGGAAGTGCACAAAAATGAAGCAAAAGTGCAGAAATAAGGAAAAAATGGCATAAAGATTGCAATGGATTGAAAATAAATTCTTAACTTTACAGTTGGAAAGACTACGAAGTCAGGCTAAGAGAAAAAATGGGTAATATGTTTTTTGAATATAATAATCAGAAGATAAAGGAGGTTGTGCTTTATATCCTGAGTAAGGCTGGAGATACTGGCTATTTCCGTCTGATGAAGACTATGTTTTGTGCAGACAGACAGAATCTACTTAGATGGGGCGACCAGATAACAAATCTTGATTATTACGCCAGAAAGCATGGACCTGTTCCCACAAGTGTTCATGATGGACTATTGTCTGTTTATCGGGGTGCTCCAAGCGAATTCTCGGATATTCTTACAGTGAAGGGCAACTTTATGATGGTTCACCCTACACGAGAACCCAATTTAGAATATCTGTCCGAGACAGATAAAGAATCAATAGACAGAGCAATCAGTGAACTGAAAGGAAAGAACCGTAACGAGATAGAAACATATTTGCATGAGAGCGTGTACCATCGGATATTGAATTCTGAGCAGAAGAAGTATTCTCATGTTGATATTGTCATGTCGGCTGGGGCTACCGAGAGCTAAAGTTAGGCATGAGGATCAAATTCTTAGTGCGCTGTTATGAGTCCTACGGGGGATATTGAAATCGGGAACATCTATAAAATTGCAGCAAAATACAAAAGGGATGACTAATCTGTCATCCCTAGGTTTGTGCAGCGGTGGGTGGATGTACTTCATATAGATTTAGTTTACTGCTCCAGTTTAAGGGGCTTGAGATTTAAATATTCAGCACGGGCGTCGAAGCAAGGACAGTCCTTCTTGACCCGGGGAAGGTCACGGTGGCCAAGAATCTGGGCATCGGGGTAATCGGCCTTCAGAGCACGAAGTAGGGCGATGAGGGCGTGCTTCTGGGCTTCGGTGCGGGTATCTTCGGCTTCGCCTTTCTCGTTGAGACCTCCCTCGTAGACGATACCAAGGGAGCACCAGTTGTAGCCTTTGACATGGATGCCTTGGACGCTCTCAGAGAGCAGGGGGATGATGTCGCCATTGCGACGGACGTACCAGTGATAGGATACTTGGCCCCACTTCTGCTTGCCTGTGTTTATCAGGGACTCCACGCTGAAAGGACGGTCGCAACGGTTAGCAGCGCAGTGCACGACGAGATACTTCACAACTTTTAGAGGTTTCATTTCACACAGATTTAGATGTCACACAGATAGCTGGTTTTTTCTTAAGTCCCGCAGATTTTGAGTCCCTTGATAAGGGACGGCTATAAAGCAGGGTTATGCCTTTGGGCTTACGCCGCTTCCCGATTAACGGGAACGCTCAAATCTGCGGGACAAAAAACATTAGAACCAATGGGGAGCGCAACTCTGGACGGCGAGAGTACCAGCGATGGTGGTGATGATTGTGGCAAGGAACTTCAGAACCTTGGCCACGTTATTCCAATTAACTTTGATCATATTCAAGAATTGAATTAAAAATTTAAAGTTTTTATTCAAAGATGAAAGAGGGGATGCAAGTGCGCAAGCTGCGTTCACGAGAGTATTGTCAAGAATTGAAGAATTCGAGAATTGAAGTGTCTTCACTGGGTTCTCGTCGCTTTGCCCCGGACACATCTCACATCATCCCTCTAACATCTTACATCAGATATGAACTAGTTGACCTTCAGCTTAATTGACCTTCGGTCGATTGATGTCACGACTCGACAGTGATTAAGCGAGCTTATCACTGCTCTCGCTGCTCCGTCAATTCAGGCCTCCATCACCACCGCCTGTGGCACCACCGTTGCTGTTTCCGTTATTGTCACCAGAATTAGGGGTCAGGGTTCCTGTGTTGCCACCATTAGAGCCGCCATTGCTGTCGCCTCCAGTTCCAGAAGTTCCAGAGTTCGAGCCATTACCTGATTCCGAAGATCCAGATGACTTCTTAGAAGTCTCGATGAGGTCCTTGATATTCATGAAGGCGGCTTTCTTTTTCAGCATCTTCGATGAGAGGTTGTTCACATCGGTGCGGCTGGGGGCAAAGCAGAGGTACAGACCCTGGATGTTGGCGCCGAGGTTGAAGTCGGACTCCTTCAGGGTGCCGGTGCTCTTGACAGAGAGGTAGAAGGTGCCGAGTTCGCCGAACTGCACTTTCTTACCCTCGAGAAGCTGCTCGAGCATACAGTTCTGCAGTTTGTTGGCAACGCCGAGGCAGACATCTTCGCCATAGACTGAGTTGTGCTCAGACATGTGCTTGCAGAGCTCCTGGTAGCTCATGGTCTTGGTAGAGACCACGCGGCCATACCATTTGCCGAAGGCTGCTGTCTTCTCGTTGTTGTTTCGAGTTACTTTTACTAGTACGGGCATTGTTGTAAAGTTGAGAGTTGAGAGATGAGAGTTGAGAGTTGGGGCTGCGCGCAAGGCCTTGGTCTTCACTCAGAAGGGATTTTCCCTTTTCGCTTACAAAGATACGACATTCAGAGAGGGGGATTTCCGGTATATGCCGATTCTTGCCGATACTAGTAGATGGATGCGGATTCTTGCGGATTAGGGACTGGTATCGATGCAATAGCGGTCGACAATCCATTTGACTACATTGGGAGGCAAGGCTCCCTTGCCCTTGGGCATGCCCAGGCGCCAGAGGTACTTCTGGTGGGGCTTTATCCAGTTGCGCAGGGTTCTTACATCTACCCCTGCATAAGCAGCTAACTGCTGACGTGTCATTGCTTTCATAAAGGTTACTGAATTAGGATAGATTGAACGCGGAATTCGAGGCGAATTTAGCGTGAATTCGACGCGAATGTAGGCTATATAAGAAAGGGAAACGAATTAGCATAATTACTTTTAATTTCTATCAAGAATTAGAGAATTACCCTTGTGTCTCATACAAGAAGTCGACGAGGTCGATCTTGCGCTGTTTCTGGTCGTAGGAAGCTTGGGATTCCAAGAGGGGAGAGACGCGGAGGGGATAGCGGAAGTTGTAGAGGCGCTGGGCTTCGAGGGCGACCTGAGTCCACATGCGGAAGGCTTCGCCTTGCGGGTCGGTATCGGGGAAGATGATGACTTTGTGATTCACCAGCGGCTCCAGGAGCTGGGGCTTGAAGGACTGGAGGCCACCGCAGGAGAGCCAGAGGAAATCCGGGAATTTCTCGGAGAGGATTACCGCGGATTTCTCGGACTCCACGATAGCAATTTTCTGTGGTCCCGCAGAAATAGCGGAAATATCAGAAATCAAGTGCAGGCCGAAGAGGCAGTGCTGGAGTTCGTAGTTGGCGGGGAGCTTATCTTTCATTAGGTGGTGTACCCACGTGGGTTTGTGCTCCTTGTCGCGGTGACAGTCGGAGAGGTAGTACATGATCTTGCCGGTATGGACGCGCTGCTGGTCGTCGATCTCCCAGAAGATAACGCCGCCTTCCTTGGAGCAGCCGAGACGGTAGCGGTTAGCAGCAGATGACAGCTGGGTCTGAGAGAGGTAGCCCGCAGAGACAGCGGATTTACAGAACTGGGAATCCAAGGACAAGGACCTTGTAACGAGGTCAGGGGATAAAGGAACCACGGATTGCTTAGGTCCCGCAGAAATCGCAGAAACCGCAGAAATTTCTTTTTTCTCGACCACGGATTTAGCGGATTGAACGGATGGCTTATCCTCTATCAGGACGACTTGGAACTCGTTGACGAGCCAGTCGCAGGCTTCGATGAAGGATTTGTTGTCGTAGTCCTGCACCAGCTTGATGACATCGCCACCTTTGCCACAGACAAAGCACTTATAGATGTTCTTCGTCTTGTTGACGTGCATCGAGGGATGCTTATCGTCGTGGTACCAGCATGTGGCGCGCTTCGTGAACTTGCCCATGCCATAGAGCGAGATGCCTAGCTTGGAGCAGACATCGAAGATGGGTACCTCGCGGATTCTTTTAAGATTTAAATCATCGTACTTCATAACTTTGAAATTTTTTCCTGCGGTGAAGGCTCTGGGGGCCCCCACATACTACATTCTCTCTCGTAGAGAGAATTACGTATGGGGTCATACGCTTCACCTACGGAGTTAAAAGGGGAGGTCTTGCTCCACGGGATCCTGGGGCTCGGGAAGGGGGAGTATGTACTCCTTTTTGCCGAAGGGATTGGTGGTGCAGAGGAGGATCTTGTCGGCGACGGCCTTCTGCAGCATCTCGTCGTGGAGCTTGGGCTTGATGGCATTGGTGGCATCGTAGATCTGAGTCTTCAGCATGTCCTCCTGATAGGGCTGACCGGGGGTCATGATATCGGTGAAGAGGTGCTTGACATCGAACACGTATTTGCGGCCCTCCTTGTGGGCGTAGCGCGGATTCATGTCGGGCAACTTGTTGGTGCCCTGCTGCATCTTGGCGGCCATCTTCTGCTGAGAGCGGAACTGTGCCTCGACCAACTCCTCGTGGGTACACAGATAGGGCAACCCCTGATCGTTGACAGCGAACTGGAGCGGCGTGGGGATATCGTACTTACGGGTATCGGTCTGAGCCCAGGTGAAGATGCGCTCAGAGCTCTTGGCACACTCATAGACCTCAAAAGCCTTGTTTTTGAGTTCGGTGCCTATCCAGCCACGGAGGTTGCGATCTTCCTGCGACTTGTTCTGGTGGAGCACGCACACGATGGCACAATGGTTGTCGGAAGCCAAGCGCATGAGTCGCTCGATGGTGTCTTGCGCCACCACGCCATCGTTGATATCGGCCACGAGGTCGCGAATACCGTCGAGCACCACCAGGTCGGGTTGGTAGCGCAGCACAAAGAGTTCCAGAATGCCTATGCGGTCGGCCATGGCTTCGCCACGAACATTGAACACATCCATCAGATCATTAGGAAACTGATCCTCGGCTATGCCTGTGAGGGGAATGATACGATTGCGCAGGATGTCTTGCGTCGACTCCTCGCTCTGCTCGGTATCATACCACAGCACGTGCAACCGCTTAGGCTCGATCCGTTCGACGGAGAGCAACTGGTTGCGAAAGCACAGGGCCATGAGGATACTGCTGACAAATGTCTTGCCGCTCTTGGCTTTGCCCGACAGACCGGTGAGCTCGCCCCGCGCAAAACAGGGCTTGCCGGCCAGGCGGAACAGAAACTCCATGGGAGGGAGCTTGGTTTGGGGCGTGATGCGCCTTCGGGCCTCCAACTGGCGCAGGCGCTGCTCCTGCTCGCAGGAGATGCCGGCAAGGCAGAGCTCCGAGCGAATCAGGCGCACAGCACTGGAATTCCAGGAGGATAATGATTCATGGTTCATGATTCAAGTTAATCATCTGTTATTAAAATATTCGTAATTCGGTGGTAGCGGCGCCTATACAGACGCCTAATACAGGGTGGTCGCTGCTTCCGCTTGCTTGCCTGGTGGTCAATTTGGTCGGCGTAGGTCGGAAGGATGTGATTGTACGTGTAGTCAATCAGCGTGTCGACCCGCTGTTTGAACTCATCGCGATCGAGGTGATACATGGTGTGAAGTGTGATGCGCAGTAAGCGCTTTGATGGGATGTTGCGGGGCTCGTCGGGCTTAAGCCATTTGGCATTTACGCCCGCAATTTGTACGAGAGCTCTAGTGAGCCCCTTAATGCGTTTCGTTCCTAAGAGGATACGCGCCATAAGCTCTCGTTCTGAGCCTGCCTCAATGAGAGGAATTGCCCTTGATTTGAAATTAATCATAGTTTACGTAAATTTAAAGTTATGATTGATTAATGTTGGCGGCACTTCGACCGCCTGTCGTGTACAAAGATACGGAGATTCCGTGAGATGGCGTAGACGGCTATAGGCGTCTACATCCTTAAAAAGTTTAACCTTTCAGGTCTGATTTTAACTATTGTAAATACGAAAATCGATAATTATTAGATAAAAGGGTCGCGCTGAGGGCGCAACGATAAAGTTGGTAAAAAAACAGAAAATATTAAATAACAAAGCAATATGAAGTACTTAATAGTAGTGGCGCACCCAGATGATGAGGTGTTGGGATGTGGCGCATCCATTTATAAGTGGACTCGCAATGGTGATACTGTGGATGTATGCATAATGAGCGCAGAGGCGAAGGCAAGGGCTTTCCGTCCGGAAGATAATGAACTGGAGGATGATACGC